>CAYYCI010000080.1:0-10994 GCA_964470215.1 uncultured Planctomycetota bacterium | reverse complement strand
AGGGTATGCCTCCGATGCCATCAATGCAGAAGACGCGGCGAGAGCGGAGGGGGCGCGGGATACCCGGAACCTCCTCGCCAGGCACGTCGCCGGCTCGCCAGCCCTTCGGTTGGCTTTCGGAACGACCGACGAAGTAGGTGGAGCCGCCGGTCTTGGGGTCGTCGAATGCCACGATGCCGACGAGGCGGCCTTCGGAGTCCACGGCGGAGGCGGTCGAGTAGCCCCGGCTGACCACTCTGACCATCGGGCCCCTGGGGGGGTCGTCCTTGGGGGCGAAGCCGCCGAACCTGTGCTCGAATTGCTCGACGACCTGTCGGGACGGATGCCGCGAGCGATATTGTGCAAAGACGGTCCGCTGGCCGTTCATCGTGCATTCATGGGAAGCGAGGAGGCGCGAGCCCTCGAGGGGCTCGAACCATGTGCCGGCGAGGACGCGCTGTGGGCCGGTCGGGATGGTGCGTCCCGGGGCGCGCCAGGCGCGGGTGTAGTTGAAGCCGAAGCCGACGATAGCCGCGCCGACCAGCGCTATGAGCAATGCGCGCGGGCCATAGCGGGCGATTTCCTGGCGATTGAGTTTCATCTCACAGACCCTCGACAGGCCCGGGCAACTCCTCCTGTTGGCCCTGCTCGGTGCCTTCGCAGGGGTGCCAGAAGTCGAAACTTGGCTCGGGATCGGGAAGAGTCAGGGGGCATTGGACCTCGCGGCGAAGGCTCGCTCCCGGGGGCGACTGGTCGCGCGCCATCCGCTCCTTGGTCCAGCGGACGCCGCATTCGGGGTGCCACTGGTCGGTGGTCGCGCGCTCGTCGTTCGGCACGCTGAGGTTCCAGCCCCGCACGTCCTCGTCGCCTGCGACCACGCGGTCGCGGTCGCTGTACCACTTGTGAACATAGAGGGAGTGGGCTTTGCGGCGGCGCATGTAGTCCACGAGCATGTTGGTGACGCGTTCGGGAATCTGGTCGTCGAGGAGGCCGTATCCCTCGACGATGTAGCCCTCGGGGTCCATGTGCCAGCCCTCGTCGTAGGTCACCCGGATGGTTTCGCGGTAAACTACTCGACTCCCCTGAAGTTCGAACCACCCGTGGGCGCTGACGTTTTTCTTAGCGTAGTAGGTCTTCTCGGTCCACTTCTCGTAGAGCGAGCGGATTTCGTCGGGGGCCGGAATATCGGGCTCGTCTGCGTCCCCTTCCCGGACCTCCACGTCCCCGGTGAACTCGGGGAAAAGTTCGGTGGTGACCTCTCCCTCGGCCGGTAGCGGCTCGCTCTGATCGCCCTCGATGAGGAGGGCGTAGTGGTTCGCCTCGTGGACTCGCTGGCGGCCGACCGCCAGCCATCCGATGTAGATGGCCCCGAAGACCAGCGGGACATAAACGAACATGACGAGGACGGCGAGTTCGGCGGCCATCGCCCCCCGCCTTCTCGTGCGACCTCTCGTGGCTGGCGATATCGTAGTGACCATGATGGTCTTCCTCAATGTTCGACGACGTCGCCGATCCGGGGATCGTCGTAGTTGATGCCCATGTGGCGCAGGAGGTCGGGAACGTCGTCCCTGCGGACGGGGTCTTCGCCCAGTTTTTCCGGCGGGAGAGGCTCGTACCACCAGGTGTGCATGAGGCCCCGCAGGAGATATGAGATGCCGGTCTGTTGCTCCTCGAAGGCGTCGAGGTGTTCGCTGCGGATCGCATCGGTCATCGGCCAGAGGTGGGCGGTCCAGACCGGCTCATAGAGGTTCTCGTAGCCGGCGTTGACGTGGAGCAGGACATCTCCCGGCCATTGCCAGGTGAACCGGTAGTGGGGATATGTTTCTCCGGTTTCGTCGTCGCGGAGTTCGAGGAAACCGGCCCTTGCGCTCGCGGCGCCGACCACCCCCCACTTCGAGGTCCGGAAGAGCGAAAGTGGTGTGGAGCGATGGCCCACGCTGCTGCGCCAACAACCGACGGTCAGGCCGTAGTAGAAGAAGTCCTCGCTGAGGCGCAGGGGGAGAGCCATGCGGCTGACGGCCCCGGCCACGTCCTGGAGTTTCCAGGGTTTGACCTTCTGGTAGAAGGGGTCGGAGGCGCGTCGGTCGTCGCGGTTGAGGCCCCACTTGTCCGAGGCGTAGATTCGCACGGCGTCGTTGCGGCCGTCGCCGTCGGTGTCGTAGTTGGGCCTGGCGCCCCATTGGGGCCTTGTCTGGTAGTAGTCGCGGCCGCGGGGCTCTCCCTGAGCCACATCGTACCAGTCGGCCCACGGCGGGTAGTTAAACTCGTGGGTCCTGGCGTAGGGGTCGCGGTCGCAGATGGCGTGGTGTGCGAATCGGCGCAGGTCTTCCTTGACGAAATAGGGCTTGCCGAGGCGATACTGGTAAGTCCACTCGGTCTCCTCGCTCTCGGGGCTGTCGCAGTGGCGCTCGATGAGCTGGCAGTCGCGACACATCCTGTCGCGCTCGTTGCCGTCGCGGCTGGCGTACCATTTGCAGGTGTTGTGGTCCGGGACGCGGTAGTTGATGCCCATCAGGCCGTAGAGGGTGAGGACGTCGGGGAGGGCCTCGTCTATGTGGAAGCGCAGGCGCCGGCTGCCGCCGGGCGTGCGGATGTCTATGAAGGCGTCAATCGCCACACTATCCTCGCGCAGGGTCACCCACACGTTCGGCATCTGGAAGATGTTCGGGATGAGATAGGTGATGCCGGGGAGGTGAAGCACATTGGGGATTCCGAACCAGGTGCCCGGGCCGAGGTGGATGCGGTTGTCGATCTGGACCGGGATTTCCACCCCGCCGACGGTCACGGTGTCGTGCTGGCCTGGGACGTCCACCCACTGGTTGCCGTCCCACTGTTGGATCTTGCCATCGGGGCCGCGGCGCACCCCGGCGCTGGAGGTTTGGCCGGTCTTTTTGTTGACGACGGTGATGCGGTAGCCGTCCCCTTGCATCGGCTCGTAACTTATGGAGTACTCGTCGTCGCTCATGGCGACCGCCCAGCCGAGGCCCTCGAGGTAGCGCGCGTCTATGTGGGTCGTCACTATCTCGCCGTCTTTCTCGTGGGTCATGGTCAGTTGGACGTGGTCGTCACCGAGTTTCCTGACCGTCAGGTCGATCTCGTCGGTGCGGACGCGGTAGGTGTCCTCGGCGATCTTCTCGATCTCGTAGGTCTTCCTGTCCGTGTTGGTGATGAGCCAGTGGAACGGGCCGAGTTGGCGGGCCTCGACGTAGAATGGCGGGTCGTCGCACCACACTCGCCAGCCGACATGCCTGTCGCCCTCCATCAGTTTGAGGATGTGGAGGTCGAACTGGACGCCGTTCCCGGGAAAGAAGTCAACGTCGGGGTAGATTGCGACGGCCTCGATGCCGTTCTTGAGAGCGGTGCGGTGGACCTCCATCTTGACCAGTTCCGCGCAGGCCAGCGCCATACCCCACTCCCACCGTGCGAACATGTTCAGCGTCCGCTCGACCTGTGGGATCCACTCCTGGGCCCGCGCATACGCGCGGTCGTAATGGGCGATGGGGTCGCCCGAGTAGAGGGGCGAATCGCTGTCCTGGTCGTTGTAGACGAGTTCGTTGCTGGGGTATGGCGGCCCGTAGCGCTTGAGGCTGGCCAGAACGCCCAGGATCGTGGTGTCGGCTGCGTAGCGGACCCCGTCGTAGTAGAGATAGGCCATGGCCTCGTTGAGGTAGGCGATGGCGCTGATGACGTTGGCCTCGTAGAGTGCTCCGGCGTATGCGCATTCGTCGGCCGCGTTCTGGACCTGGATGCGCGCGCTCGTCACCATCCCGGTGTCGGCCACGAAGATCACCGCGGCGGCCAGCATGAAGAGGGTCAGGGCGCCGAAAACCGCCGCCTGGCCCCTCTCGCCTCTGACCACGCGGCCAACTACCTTCGCAACCATTGCTCTGTCCTGTCTTCGCGCGCCCCTCAGTCCCCCGTCTCGGTCGAAAGGTCCGGGATGATCGGGTGCGCTTGAACCCCCGCCAGGTCACCGTCCCAGGGCTGGGCTAGGGTGACCCGCTGGGTGATCACCTTGTGGACCACCCGCCGCGGTCCGAGCTTGACTACTCTGCCCCAGAGCGGATGCCAGTCGGCGAAGGGCGTGCCGGAGACGAACGGCATCGTCAGCTCGAAGTAATGCGTCACTTCGGCGCTCACGCGCTTGTCGCCATCGTCGGGCGCGTTCAGGGGGGCGGCGGCGGTTTTCAGTTGCGATTGGCGCGAGCGGCGGAGGTTCCCCCACCCGGGCACGTAGATCGGGTCGGCTATCCCCGGCACACAGTCCGAACCGGCGATGGGCGAACACACAAAGGCGGCTGCCGTCTGGGGGTCCTCCCCGACCAGGATGGCGCGCGCCGCCGTGTGGGCGGCATAGTTGACCACCTGCTTGCCCACCGCAATCAGGCAGTACTGCATGATGGCCAGGGTGATGAGCAACTGGATGGGGAAAGCGATCGCCGCCTCGACCAACACCTGGCCACGCTCTGCTCGCGGGTCCCCCACGGACACCACCCTCGCTAGAAGAGGTTCGCGGTCAACCGCAGCCAGGCCCACAGCGTGCCAACGCTTATCGCGAAACCGTACGGCACCGTCAGGCGGGCCGGACTGTCCCCGCCCCTCTCTTTCAGTTTCCCTGGTCGCACCACCGCGACCAGCGAGTCCTTCAGACCCCGCCGCAGCTGACCCTTCCAGATCAGGACCGCAAGGGCCAGAACCCCGCCGACCAAAGCCGAGTAGGCGATGGCGGCAAGAGTGAAGCGCCATCCCTTCAGCGCCCCTATGGCAACCGCCAACTTGACGTCCCCGGCCCCGAACGCCCCGAAGAGGAACATGACGCCGAAGATGCCGCCGGCCAGCGCTATACCATAGAGGCTCTCGGTCAGGGTGAAACGGGACCCTGCTTCGCTCACCCCGCCGAGGATGTATCCCAGCATCAGGCCCAGGAGAATCGCCGGGAGAGCGGCCCAGTTGTAGACCTTGCCGTAGGCCAGATCGCTGAACGCGCACAAAACGAGCAGCGCAAGCAGAACGATCTCGCGCGCGCCGTCCAGATAAGCCAATCTGCCCTCGGCTCTCTCAGCCCCCGATTACGGGCCCTTGAGGTCCGCCATGGACTTCCGGACCTGGCCCTGGGCCTGGCTCGTGATGCTGGAGTCCAGCGTCGCGTTGTCCTCACCACCCAGGCGCTCGGTCGAGACCCGGAAGAGGTCACGGATCTGGTTGCCGAACACCGTGATGATGCCGATCGAGAGGACTGCCACCAGCACCACGATCAGGATGTACTCCGTCGTGGACTGGCCCCGCCTGCGCCAACGTCCGAGGAACATGTCCTCTCTCTCCTAAAAACGGGACTCCATGAAAACGCCGACCCCATTCAAGGGATCGGCAGACACACGACCGATGTCACGCTCCTGTGGTAGGCCGAGAAGCCGCGAACCACCGCCCCCGAGATGCCCAACAACAAGGCCACCGTCACCGCCACCACCAGGGCGTACTCGACGGTTGCCTGCGCGCGCTCGCTCGAAAGAAGACGTTCGAGCAACAGTCTCGGGAGGCGGCGCATCACGCGTTCCCTAAGTTGCGGCAAGCTCCCGGCTTGGCACACCTGGGCGTCTACTACCAGTATAGCCCCCTCCGCCGAACTGTCAAGACATTTTCCCAAACCACTCCCGACTTCTCGCCGGGACGCTCCGACAAGCGGGTGCGCGCCAGTCCGTCTCCTCACTCCACCTTGACCCTCCGGCCCCCACCTGACATAGTAACCGCCAGTGCTATCCTCTTGAGGAGAACCGCCATGTCGGGCGCTCGCCTCGCACTGGCCATCGGCCTCTGCCTTTTCGTCGCTGCCGTCTCCCGTGGAGCGGAACCCATCACGGTCGGCTCCCGCCTCGAGCTCCTCGCGGACGACTACCCGATCGACAAACTCGCCGGCGACGCCCGCCTGGCAGGCAAGCCGGTGCGCCTGCGCATCACCGTCCGCGACGCCGACCTCTTCGCCTTCCGCTTCCGATGAAAATGGCCGCCCTCGTGGGAAGGCACCGCGCCTGGGTCAGAGCAATGGCTGGAACCCCTTCCTCACGACGGGCTGTGATGGTCGTTTGTGGGACTCTCCGGCTCAGCGGCCCGCGTTCATCACGTAGTCGTGGATCGCCCTCGCGGCGGCCTTCCCCGCCCCCATCGCTCGAATCACCGTGGCTGAGCCTGTGACGATGTCGCCTCCCGCGAACACCCCGGGCTTCGAGGTCGCGCCCGTGGCCTCGTCGGCCACGATGTTGCCCCAGCGGTTCGTCTGGAGGTCCGGGGTTGTCGAGGGCACGAGGGGATTCGGCCCGTTGCCGATGGCCACGACCACCTGGTCGCACTCGCACTCGAACTCGGAGCCCTCAATGGGGATGGGCCTTCGACGCCCCGACTCGTCGGGTTCGCCCAGTTCCATCCTGATGCAACGCACCGCGCGGACCCATCCCTCGTCGCTGCCCAGAATGGCCACAGGGGCGGTAAGGAACTCGAACTTGACCCCTTCGTCCTCGGCGTGGTGGATTTCCTCGATCCTGGCCGGCATCTCGACCCGCGAGCGGCGGTAGAAGATGTGGGACTCAGCGCCCAGGCGCAAGGCCGTCCGGGCAGCGTCCATCGCCACGTTCCCCCCGCCGAAGACCACGGCCCGACGGGCGCCGCGGATCGGTGTGTCGTAGTCCTTTGAGTACGCCTTCATCAGGTTCGTGCGGGTGAGAAACTCGTTCGCGGAGTACACCCCGTTGAGCTCCTCGCCGGGGATGCCCAGGAACCTCGGCAACCCGGCGCCCGTGCCGATGAAAACCGCAGCGTAGCCCTGCTCATTGAGCAGCTCGTCTATCGTGAAGAGCTTCCCAATGACGCAGTTGGTCCTTATCTCGACGCCCATCTTGCGAAGGGTGGAGACGTCGCGCTCGACGATGGACTTCGGCAAGCGGAACTCCGGGATGCCATAGACCAGAACGCCGCCGGGCTTGTGGAATGCCTCGAAGATGGTGACCTTGTGGCCGAGTTTGGCGAGTTCGTAGGCCGCGGTCAGACCAGCCGGACCCGAACCAACGACCGCGATTTTCTTGCCGGTAGAAGGAGCGATCGGCGGAATGTTCACCTCGCCCTTGCTCATCTCATAGTCAGCGGCAAAACGCTCCAGGTAGCCGATGGCCACTGGTTCGCCCTTCTTACCCAGAACGCATTCCTTCTCGCATTGGTCCTCCTGTGGGCAGACGCGGCCGCAGACCGCCGGGAGGGTGGTTTGTTCCTTGAGCGTGCGGATGGCCGCGTCGAAATCTCCCTCCGCGATTTGGCGGATGAAGCCGGGAATGTCTATCTTAACTGGGCAGCCTTCGACGCAGGCGGGCTTCTTACACTGGAGACACCGGCTGGCCTCGACGCGGGCCTGCTCCGGGGTCAGGCCGTAGGGAACCTCGTCGAAATTGTGGATGCGCTCTTCGGGCGGCTGCTCCGGCATCTTCTGGCGGGGGAGACGCTGCCCGAGCCGTGTCGTTCGTTCCTCGCTCAATTCCCGCTCCTGTCTGCTCTCTCCGTTATCCTGGCGCTCGAAGGTGGCGATGCCCCCAGCCCCGCTTGCGGTCTATCGCTTCCAGAGCGGCCTGGCGGTCGGCCCGCATTTGCTCGACGAGGGCGTCGGGTGTCGGGAAGCGGAGCTCGTCGCGGAGCTTCTTGATGAATCGCACCTCGAGGTCGTGGCCGTAGAGGTCGCCGGCGTGGTCGAGGATATGGACTTCGACCATGCGCCGCCCTTGCGCGCCCTCGAAAGTCGGCCTGCGGCCGATGTAGGTCAGCGAAGGTAGGGCGGCGCTGCCGAGGGCCGTGACCGTGGCGTAAACCCCGTCGGGCGGAACGGCCTCGTTGTGGAGGTCGAGGTTGGCGGTGGGAAACCCCAGCGAGCGTCCTCGCTCCGCCCCCCGAACCACGGTGCCGAACAGCGAGAACGGGCGACCGAGCATGGCCGCCGCCTCCTCGAGGTCGCCCCGCGCAACGGCCTCGCGGATGGCCGTGCTCGAGATGACCCGCCCGCGATGGACCACCGGCGGCGGGGTGCGGACCTCCACGAGGCCCTCTTGAGCCATCTGGCGCAGCATGGCCACGTCGCCCTCGGCGCCGCGTCCGAATCTGGCGCCCTGACCGAGCACCACCCGCATCGCTCCCAGCCACCCTATCAGGACATCCTCGACGAACTTCCTTGCAGGCATCTCGGCCAGTTGGCGGTCGAACTCGAGGACAACCACCAGGTCCGTCCCCAAGCGCCCGATCAGCATCAGGCGGTGGCTCAACGAGGTCAGACATGGCGCCTCCCCAACCCCCAGAGCCGCCTTCGGCAAGGGTTCGAAAGTCACCACGACCGCCTGGCCGCCCACCTCGCGCGCCCAGCCCACCACGGTGGCGATGATGGCCTGGTGGCCCCTGTGGACACCATCGAAAGCCCCGAGAGTGGCCACTGGCCTCTCGAGTGGAGGGACAGGCGCGAAGATTCCGCGAATTACTCGCATCGCCCTCGATCTTAGCCAACACTGGGGCCGAGGGCAACCTGGCCCGCACGGTAAGGAGCAAGCCATCGCCCGCCGATAGGGGTATTGAGCTGCTTGCTACACTGCCGCCTGGGGTTTCGGCCTCGGTTCAGTTCCGGGCCTTGTGGTTTCCGTGGCAGTCGGTGCACACGGGATTGGGGGGCGGGGGTTCCTTCCCATCCTTGCGCTTTTTCTCCGCCTTGTGGCGCTTGTGGCACCTCAGGCAGGCCCCCTCGACCTCGCCCCGGGTGAACATCACGTCGGGGGTGGTGACGTTATCCTCATCGGAGCGGTGGGCGAGCGAGGGGCCGTGGCACGTGGCGCAAGAGACCTTTTCCTCCAGATGCTCCTTCGATATCTCCTCGCCGTCGAAGTTGCGGTGGCACACATAGCAGGCGGAGTTCGGAGAAGGGATGTTTACGAATTGCTCGCGGCCCAGGGGCCTGGCGCGGATGAGCCTGACCTCGAGGGGCTTGGCCCCCGGCTCGAGGACGAGCATGCCCTTCTCCGGACAGGAATCGTCGCTGGCCTGCGCGACCTCTTGGCCGTCGAGGGCCACGCTGAGGCTCTTGCCGACGGCTTTGAGGGTGACCACGTGCCAGCCCTCGGCGCCGGCCGTGCCCTTAGCGAGGATTTTGCCTTCGGCCAGGCTCAGGGCCCCCGTGGCCAGGTCGAGGAAGTAGCCGGGCTGGTCGGGCATTGGGGCGAGGGAGTAGCGGAAGCGCAGGCGGCCCTGGCCGCGACAGACGATGCGACACTCGAAGTCCTGCCAGTGCCAGTAGTTCGAGAGCGTGCCTTTGGTGCCGACCAGGGTGCCGTCGCGGACTGTCCAGTCTGCGCCCTTCGCTTTCTCCCATTTCCTCAGGTCGGAGCCGTCGAAGAGGGTGAGCCAGCCATCCTTGCCTGGGAGGAACCCCTTGTCGTTGGGCGCAGCGGCGAGGCCGAACACGGCGCACACAAGCGCGGTGGCCACGAGACAAGTTCTCTTCCCCATTCCACCTCCTCGAGATTCTAGTGGGGGATTGCGGGCGGGCCGATGGCCCGCCCGCAACGCCAAAGGGCTAGACCCACTCCCAGTCCTTGAGCCACTGGTAGTGGGCGGGGAGTTTCTTCCAGGCCTCGTCGCCCATCCTGGCCAGGAGGGGGTCGTCGAGGACGGCCGGCCTGGCGGCCAGATCGAACTTCCGCCGTTCCTCGATGGCCTTGAGGCAGTTTTCGACGTGGTGTGGGAAGATAAGGCCGGGAATCGGGGCGGTGAGGACGTCGCAGCACAGGGCGTAGCGGAGAGCCAGCCGGGCGCGCTTGTCGTCCTCCTCGCGGTTCGGGTCGTCGGGCGTGCTCTTGCCCTTGAAGATGGAGTTCGAGGCGAAGGGCTTGATGCCGAAGAACCCCACGTCGTACTTCCGCAGGGTGTCGAAGAAACTGCCCTTGGGCTTCTCCTTGGTCTTGGCGTGGTAGGGGACGAGGATGACCGAGACGATGGGGAACTCCCTGACCATGAACTCGGTCCAGCGCCTGTCGTGGGACGAGAAGCCGAAGTAGCGGACCTTGCCGTCGCGGATGGCCTGTTCACCGGCCGCGGCGATCTCGCAGGCGGTGTTGTAGGAGTGGAGGCCGCCGGGTTCGTGGCAGGTGATGCGCCAGACGTCCACGTAGTCCAGTCCAGCCTTCTGCATAAGGTCGTCGAGGACGCCGAGGAGCGCCTTCTTGGTGCGGTATCGGGCGTTGCGGACCTCCCGGCCACAGTCCGAGAAGCCCAGGTAGACCTTCTGTCGCTTGTTGATGTTCTTGAGCGCCTTCGAGTAGGCAAGCACCTCGCCGTGGCAGCAGGCGTCAATGTAGTTGATGCCCGAGTCGAGGCATTGAGCGACGATCTCGGTGCGGTTCTTCTCGAATGCCTCGCCGCGGAATGGGCAGCGCTTCCAGTGCCCGCCGAGGCTAATGGCCGAGACCCACAGCCCGGTCTTCCCGAGGCGGCGATACTCCATGCGCTCGTCGTAACTGAGGATCGTCCACGAGGGTGGTTGCTTGGGCCCGGCGGCTAGTGCGGAGCCGGCCAGCATTCCCGCGCCGACCGCTGTGGCCGACTTGCGGAAGAAGTCCCGTCGGTCAATTGGCTTGCCGTTCATCGCGCGTTCCCCTAACTCAGGCCTCCGCGGCCATCTTCTTCAGGAATGCCAGGCCATCGCGAGCGAGGCCGTCGGCCGACTCGTAGATCGGCCGCCAGATACAGGCCGCCGCACACAGGTCAACGATCCCCTGAGCGAACGACTCGATCGTCACCCAGCGGTCGTAGCCGATGTCCTTGAGCGCCGCGAAGGCCTCCTTCCAACACACCTGGCCGGTGCCTGGCACCCCGCGGTCGTTCTCCGAGGCGTGGAAGTGGCCAACCCAGGAGCCACAGGCGCGGATGGCCGCCGCGGTGTCCTTCTCCTCGATGTTGCAGTGGAAGGTGTCCACCTGGACCTTCAGTCGCGGGTTGTTGATTTC
>CAYYCI010000079.1:0-11087 GCA_964470215.1 uncultured Planctomycetota bacterium | reverse complement strand
CTGCGCCTACTGCCCCCTCGAGCCGCTATCCCCATAATCAGGGGCCACACTCAACAACGACGTGTCTGGCCCCTTGCACAGGCGCTCATGATCGTCCGGAAGGGGGCGAGTGAGCAGAGGGACTGCCGCGGGGCCTTACCAGGGGCTCTGCACCACTATCTGTCGCGAAATGTCTCGTCAATGCGAGTGTCGTTGGTCGTGCGCGAATCACCTACAATCTCAGGTCGCGGCCCGGCGCTGGCGTCTGATTGACTTGGGGCGGGGGTTACGTATAATCGGGCGTGTTGCCCAATTCCGCGAGCGGGAAGGAAAGCTTTGTAGTCCCGTCTCCAGGCGGCCTCGGCAGCCAGGGGGAAACCCCGAAAAGGGCACGAGCCGCCTGAAGGCGGGATTACGGATGTGTTTCGTCGCACCATCAGTAGGTGTGGGCAACACGACCTGATGGGGACAATTCATAGAGTTTGGTGACCAAGGCGTGGAATTGGAAACCGCAAGAGCGAAGGCCGCGGTGCTCATCGAGGCGTTGCCATACCTCCAGAAGTTCCGCGGGCGGACCATGGTGGTCAAACTCGGGGGGGCCGCCATCGGGCCCGACGGCAACCTGGCCGATGCGCTCTTCAGCGTCGTCTTCCTCAGCCAGGTGGGGGTGCGGCCGGTGCTGGTCCACGGCGGCGGGCCGTTCATCACCCAGGCCATGCGCGAGCGCGGGAAGGAGCCGACTTTCGTCCGCGGACAGCGGGTGACCGACGCCGAGACCCTGGCCATCGTCGAGGATGTGTTGGTCAACGTGGTCAACGCCCGCCTGTCGAGCCAGATCGAGGCCCTCGGGGGGAGCGCGGTGGGCCTCCACTCCCGCCACGGCAAACCCCTCCTGGCCGAGCGCCTGCTGGGCACGGCCGAGGATGGCTCGCCCATTGACCTGGGGTTCGTCGGGCGGGTTTTCTCGGTGAAGACCGCCGTGATAAACGAGGTTCTGGACGCCGGGGCGGTGCCGGTGATGGCCCCCCTGGCGGTCACCCTCGACGGCCAGACGCTCAACTGCAATGCCGACAACGTGGCGTGGAAGGTGGCGGCGGAACTGAAGGCCGAGAAACTGGTGCTGCTCAGCGACGTGCCGGGCATCCTCCGGGACCCCACCGACGAGGCGACCCTCATCTCGACCGTCACGACGCGGGAGGTTGCGGAACTGGAGCGCCAGGGCACCATCTCCGGCGGAATGCTCCCGAAGGTGGATGCTTGCGTCCGCGCCCTGGAGGCGGGGGTCTCGAAGGCCCACATGATAGATGGCCGCGTGCCACACGCCTTGCTCCTTGAGATCTTCACCGACAAGGGCGTGGGCACCGAGATAGTTGCTCCGCGCCCGGCCGCCACTTGAGGACGAAACGATGACGACCCAGGAGACCCTGGCGCTCTTCGAGCGCTATGTCGTGCCAAACTACACCCGCCTGCCCGTGGTGCTGGTCCGCGGGGAGGGGAGTTACGTGTGGGACGCCGACGGCAAGCGCTATCTGGACCTCTTCCCCGGCTGGGGGGTGAACGGGCTGGGTCATTGCCATCCGCGTGTGGTGGCGGCGGTCCGCGAACAGGTCGGCAAACTCGTCCACGTGGCAAACAACTTCTACATGGAGCCCCAGGGCATCCTGGCCCGGGCCATCTCCGAGCGGTCGTTCGGCGGCCAGTGTTTCTTCTGCAACAGCGGGGCCGAGGCCAACGAGGGGGCAATCAAACTCGCGCGAATCCACACCGAACCACATCGCTACAAGGTCATCACCACCTATAACTCATTCCACGGGCGCACGCTGACGACCGTGGCGGCCACCGGCCAGGCCAAATACCACAAGGGCTTCTATCCGCTCCCGCCGGGGTTCGTCCACGTGCCGTATAACGACGTGGAGGTCGTTGCGAAGGTCTGCGACCACGAGACCTGCGCGGTGATGGTCGAGCCGATCCAGGGGGAGGGCGGGGTGAATGTGCCAGACGACGACTATCTCCCCCGCCTGCGTGAACTGTGCGACCAGCGGGGGGTGTTGCTCATCTTCGACGAGGTTCAGACCGGAGTGGGGCGGACGGGCAAGTGGTTCGGCCACCAACACTGGGGGGTCGAGCCCGACATCATGACCCTGGCCAAGGCCCTCGGTGGAGGGCTAGCGATCGGGGCATTCGAGGCCAGAGCCGAGGTGGCCAGGAGCCTGCGGCCCGGCAGCCACGCCTCGACCTTCGGCGGGAATCCTGTCGCGTGCGCTGGCGGCATCGCGGCATTCGAGGCAATTGAGCAGGAGGGCCTCCTCGAGAACGCCCAGCGCATCGAGCGCCAGGTCAAGGAGCGCGTCCAGGCGCTGATGAAGAAGACGGAAATGGTCCGCGAGGTCCGCGGCAAGGGCTGCATGCTGGGGATCGAGCTCACCAGGCCCGGCGCCACAATCGTGGAGCAGTGCCTGGAGCGAGGTCTCCTGATCAACTGCACCCACGAGCGCGTCCTGCGCCTGTTGCCCTCGATGGCGGCCACCGAGGCCGAGATTGACGAGGGGCTGAACATCCTCGAGGAGGTCCTGCTGGCCTCCTGAACAGGAGCCGAAATGGCCAGGAAGGAAGGCGTTCGGGCGGACGGTCGCGCCCTCGACCAGATGCGCCCGGTGAGGATTCGCCGCCGCTACACCACCTCCCCCCACGGCTGCGCGCTGATCTCGATCGGCGCCACGAAGGTCCTCTGCACCGCCATGGTCGAGGATGGGGTGCCGCCGTTCCTGCGCGAGAGCGGCCACGGGTGGGTGACGGCCGAGTATGCGATGCTCCCCGGCTCGACCGCCCGCCGCAAGCCCCGCAACGGCCTGGCCAGGCTGGACAGCCGCGGGGTGGAGATCCGGCGGCTGATAGGCCGCGCCCTGCGGGCCGCCGTGGACCTCCGGGCGCTGCCCCGCTGCACCGTGTGGCTCGACTGCGACGTCCTCCAGGCCGACGGGGGCACGCGCACCGCCTCGGTCACCGGAGCCTACGTTGCCCTGGCCGAGGCGCTCAGGTGGATGAAGCGTCAGAAGATGCTCAGCGACATCCCCCTCCGCTCGATGGTGGCGGGGGTGAGCGTGGGGATGCTCGACGGCCGCCCGGCGCTCGACCTCACCTATGCCGAGGACAGCCACGCCGAGGTTGACCTGAACGTGGTGATGACCGAGGGCGGGCGGCTGATCGAAATCCAGGGCACGGCCGAGCAAAGGCCCTTCAGCGAACAGAACCTCCGGGCCATGCTGCGGCTGGCACGCAAGGGTGCCGGAGAGCTGTTCGCCATCCAGGCCAGAGCCCTGCGTTGGCAGCGGAAGCCGCGGGAGAAATGAGCGCTCAGCGCCGCCTGATCGTCGTTGGCTCGCGCAACGAGGGAAAGGCCCGCGAGGTGCGCGCAGCGCTGGCCGGCTTGCCGTTGGAGTTGCGTGGCCTGGCGGACTTTCCCGAGGCCACCCCGCCCGAGGAGACCGGCTCGACATTCGCCGAGAACGCCCGCCTGAAGGCCCTCGAGCTCGCCCGCCAGACCGGCCAGTGGGTCCTTGCCGACGACTCGGGCCTGTGCGTGGATGCCCTCGGCGGGCGGCCCGGGGTCGAGTCAGCGCGCTACGCCGGCCCGGACGCCACGGATGCCAACCGGGTGGCGAAACTCCTCGAGGAACTCCGCGACCTCGAGCCGCGGCGTCGTGGCGCGCGGTTCGTCTGCGCGCTGGCGCTCGCCTCGCCCGAGAGGGTCCTCCTGGAGGTCAAAGGCGAGTGCCGCGGGCGCATCACGCGTTGCCCTCGCGGCTCGAACGGCTTCGGCTACGACCCGGTGTTCTTCTATCCTGATTTCGGAGCGACGTTCGCGGAGGTTTCGACGGAGGCGAAGAACCAGGTGAGCCATCGCGGCAAGGCCCTCAGGGAACTCGCCCGCAGGCTCCCCGCTCTCCTGGTGGCCGAGAAGGGGAACTGAAGATGGACGAGCGCTTCTTCGTGGGCATCGACCTCGGCGGCACCAACATCAAGGGCGGGGTCACCGACGCCCAGGGCGAGGTGAAGTTCTTCAAGAGCATCGAGACCCAGGGGGAGAAGGGACGCGACCACGTCCTCGACCGCATAGCCATGCTGGCCGACATGGTCCGCGAGGGCGCCGGCCTGGCCAGGGACCAGGTGGCGGGAGTGGGCATCGGCTCGCCGGGGCCGCTCGACACCAAGCGCGGCATCATCTACGAGGCCCCGAACCTCCCGGGCTGGGAGAACCTGGCGCTGGCCGACGAGGTCGCGCGGCGCTGCGGCTACAAGGTCTTCCTCGAGAACGACGCCAACTCCGCAGCCCTCGCCGAGGCCGTGGCCGGGGCGGGAAAAGGCACCGACTGCATGCTCATGCTCACCCTCGGCACCGGGATCGGCGGCGGGATCGTCATCGGGGGGAGGGTCTGGCACGGAGCCGACGACATCGCGGCCGAACTCGGCCACGTCTCCATCCACTACGACGGGGTCCTGTGTAACTGCGGGGTGAAGGGCTGCGTCGAGGCATATGCCTCCGCCACGGCGGTGGTGCGCCGCGCGCGCGAGGCCCTCGAGGCCGGCGAGGCAAGTGCCCTGAGCGAGGTCTCCGAGCTTACCTGTGCTGCGGTCTTCGAGGCGGCAGCCGCCGGGGACCCACTCGCGCAACGCATCGTGGACGAGACGATCGTCTACCTCGCCACGGCCATCGGCAGCCTGATCAACATCTTCAACCCCGACATGGTCGTCCTCTTCGGGGGCATGACCAACGCGGGGGACCAACTCTTCGTGCCGCTGCGCCAGGAGGTGGCGCGGCGGTGTTTCCCCGTGGGCGCCAGGCGCTGCAAGATAGTCCGCAGCGAACTCGGCGACCACGCCGGAGTGGTCGGCGCGGCAATGACCGTCAAGCAACGACTCGAAGAAGAGAACTCCCGATAGCCCATGGCCAGGAACGAGGAAGAACCCCGAGACCTCCGCCGCCAGGTCCGCGAGATAGCCGACTCGCTGGCCATCGCCTTCATCCTGGCGATGATCATCCGCCACTACGTCCTGGAGGTCTTCAAGATCCCGACGAAGTCCATGGAGCCGACCCTGTTGGGCGACCCCTGGACGGGCGACAAGATTCTGGTCAACAAGTTCTCCTACGACTTCCGCGACCCCAAACGCTGGGAAGTGGGTGTGTTCAAATATCCCGAGGACATCTCGAAGAACTACATCAAGCGCTTCGTCGGCCTCCCCGGGGAGCGGATACGCATCCGTGGGGGCGACGTCTATATCAACGGCAAGATCGCGCGGAAGCCGTGGCGGGTGCAGCGGGCGCTCTGGCGCCGACGCGGCCACGAACTTTTCCGCTTACCCCAGGCGCTGGTGGAGTGTGACGCCGGCGACCTCCACTGGCTCGCCAGCATCCCGGATGCGCGGCTCCACGCCCTGCGCGCGATGAGCCGACGCGAACTCTCCTACCGCGGCCTGGCATGGCTGAAGGACATCCCCGCCGGCCAACTCCACGCCATGCGCTGCATGAGCGGAGCGGAACTGGTCTGGCTGCGTAGAATCCAGAGGGCCAACCCGCCCAACGACCCCCGCGTGGCCTGGGTCCAGAAACTCCAGGACGCCGGGGCCGAGTACTGGGTGCCCGACAACCCCGAGCGCTGGCACCTCGAGGGGTCGGACTTCGTGGCCGACTGCCAGGACGCCGAGCACGTCGAGTATCTGACCTACGGGGCCGAGGTCGCGGGTTACCGCCGCCAGATCCTCGCCTACGAGGAACGGAACCTCCGCGGCCGCCCGTTCCAGCCGGTCCCCACGACCGACCTGATGGTCTCTTTCAGGCTGACGCCCCAGCGTCTCGTCGGCTCCTTCCACGTGGCCATCGCCATCGAACAAGCCACTAGCGTTCGCGACGTCGTGGACGCCTGGAACATCGTCTTCCCGCTCAGCCCCGAGGACGCGCGCGTGGCAGTCAGTCGCTCGGGGGCGGTCGTCGCCCGAAGCAAGCCCTTCCGGCTGAAACCCGGCGAGAGCGTGAACGTGGCGGTCTGTAACGTGGACAGGACCATCATCGTGCGGATGAACGACCAGGAACTCATCCGCCACGACTACGAGCCAGGCCGACGGGTCGTCGAGCGCATCGGCTTCGCCGCGGAGGCATCCGTGGCCATCGGCTGCAAGGCCACGAAAGTCAGGATCGGCAGCCCGGCGATCAGCGTGGATGTTTACTACACCGAATACCCCGACAAGAGGGCCGTCCGCGAGCCCTACCAACTCGGCCCCGACGAGTTCTTCGTCCTCGGCGACAACAGTTGCAACTCCAACGACAGTCGCGGCTGGCGCAACCACGGCGCCGTCCCACGCGACTACCTGGTCGGCGAGGCCTTCATGGTCCTCTGGCCCCTCGGTCGCGTCAAGTTCGTCCGCTGACCACTGGTGAGGAAACCCATGCATCTGCTCGAGTGTCAGAGACTGGTGAAAACCTATAACGGCCGCCGAGTAGTGGACGAGGCGACGTTCGGGGTGGACAGCGGGGAGATCGTCGGGCTTCTCGGCCCGAACGGCGCGGGAAAGACCACCTCGTTCCGCATGGCCATCGGCATGATCAGGCCCAACTCAGGCCGCGTCCTCTTCAAGGGTCAGGACATCACACGCCTGCCGATGTATCGCCGGGCGCGCCTGGGCATGGGCTACCTCTCCCAGGAGCCCTCGCTCTTCCAGCGCCTGAGCGTCCGCGACAACCTGATGGCCATCCTCGAGACCCGCGACCTGAGCCGCTCGGAGCGCCGCAGCCGCCTGGCCGAACTGCTCCGCGAGTTCGACCTGGAGCGAGTGGCCCACAACATGGCCCACTCGCTCTCGGGCGGCGAGCGCCGCAGGCTCGAGATCGCAAGAGCACTGGTCACTGACCCCCACATCTTCCTCCTCGACGAGCCTTTCTCCGGCATTGACCCGAAGATGATCACCGACATCCAGAAAATCCTCCACTCCCTCAAGGCACGGGGCATGAGCCTGCTGTTGACCGACCACAACGTCCGCGACACCCTCAAGGTTACCGACCGCGCCTACATCATTGACCAGGGTCGCATCGTGGCCCACGGCTCCCCGGAGGAGATAGTCGAGCACCCCGAGGTCCGCAGCCGCTACCTCGGCCACGAATTCACCATGTGAGGGGAACTCATGGCGCGCCAGAACAAGGCCATCGCCTACGACGCAGCCTTCGACCTCCTGGTCATCGGCGGCGGCCTCTCGGGGCTCTGCGCCGCCATCGCCGCCGCAAGGAACGGCTGCTCCGTCGGCCTCGTCCACGACAGACCCGTCCTCGGCGGAAACTCCAGCAGCGAGGTCCGAGTCCACATCGGCGGCGCCGATGCCCACGGCTCACGACGCCACGCCCGCGAAAGCGGCATCATCGAGGAACTCCGACTCGAGGACAGAGTCCGAAACCACGAACCCCAGGTCAACGGGCGCATCAACTCCGTCTGGGACCACATCCTGCTCTCGGCGGTGTGGGCCGAACCAAACATCACCCTCTACCTCAACACCTCGGCCCAGGAGGCCATCATGGCCGACCCGGAGACAATCGCCGGGGTCGTGGCCTATCAGAGTTCGACCTTCCGCACGCTCTTCCTGCGCGGGCGTGTGGTCATAGACGCCAGCGGCGATGGGCAGGTGGCCGCCGACGCCGGCGCCCACTTTCGCATGGGACGCGAAGGCCGCAGCGAATTCGACGAGCCCACCGCACCCGAACTCCCCGACGACCTCACCCTCGGAAGTTCCATCCTCTTCTGCGTCCGGGACATCGGCCGCTCGGCCCCATTCACCCCGCCCCCGTGGGCACACGACTTCCCCACCGACGACGACCTGCCCTTCCGCCCCCACGGCCACTTCGCTCGCGCGGGCTTCTGGTGGGTGGAATACGGCGGCACGCTCGACACAATAGCCGACAACGAGACGATCCGCGACCGCCTCCTGGCCTACGCCCTCGGCGTCTGGGACCATATCAAGAACCACGGCGACCACGGCGCCGAGACCTTCGTCCTCGACTGGGTCGGGGCCGTGCCCGGAAAGCGCGAGTCCCGGCGCTTCCTCGGCGACCACATCCTCACCGAACACGACCTGAGGACCCCCGCCACTTTCGACGACGCGGTGGCCTACGGCGGCTGGTCAATAGACCTCCACCCGCCCGAGGGCATCCACGCCAGCGAGCCGCCCGCCCGCTTCGTCCCATTGCCCAAAATCTACCCCATCCCCTTCTCGTCTCTCTATTCCCGGAACATACGGAACCTGATGTTCGCGGGTCGCAACATCAGCGCCTCCCACGTGGCCTTCGGCTCCACGAGGCTCATGGCCACGGGCGCCGTGATGGGCCAGGCCGTGGGCACCGCCGCCGCCCTCTGCAAGCGTTTCGACACCACCCCCCGCGCCATCCGCTACAACCACATTCGCGAACTCCAACAACTCCTCCTTCGCGACGACGCCTACGTCCCGGGTGTCCGCAACGCCGACCCCCGCGACCTCGCCCGCACGGCCCACGCCTCGGCCACCAGCGCCGCAAAGTTGAAGGTCGAGCGGGCCGACCGGGCGCTCCCCCTCTCGGCCCCGCGCGCCCAACTCTTCCCCGTGAGCGCCAATCGGGTGGATATCGTCGAAGTCCTCGTCGAGTCCTCGCTCGACCAGCCGACCGAACTCGCCGCCTCGCTCCACTGGGTCCCCGGCTACTCCGACTTCGCCAACTCCAGCGTGGTGGCTACGGCGCGGGGGATCGCCCGGCCGGGGTCGAGGAGTTGGGTGTCGCTGGAGTTCCACCAGCGCGTCAAGCCCCACGGCCTCTATTTCCTCGCCCTCGAACCCGCCGAGGGCATCGCCTGGTGCTGTAGCGACGAGGAGCCGCCTGGGACCGAGAGAGCGGTCGGGGAGGCAGACGGCTCGTGGCGCCACCTCGGCGAGCACGGCACCCACTGCTTCCGCCTCGTGCCGCCGTCGCGGCCGTTCGAGCCGGAGAACGTCGTCAATGGGATTGCGCGGCCGGAGGGCTGGCCGAACATCTGGATTTCCAACCCCAGCCAACCGCTTCCCCAGAGCCTGACGATTGACTTCGGCGCCCCCAGGACCGTCGGGACCGTCCTGCTGACCTTCGACACGAACCTCAATCACCTCGTCGAGTTCGGCCCGGCGCCGGAGTGTGTCCGCGACTACGCCCTCTGGGCGCGGGTCGGCGACGAGTGGCGAGTGCTCGCCGAGGTCAACGGGAACCACCAGCGCCGCCGCACCCACACCCTCGAGGCGGTCGAGGCCAGCGCCTTGCGCCTCGAGGTCCGCGCCACCAACGGCTGCCCCACCGCGCGGGTCTATGAGGTCCGCGCCTACCCGCCAGAGTGAGCGCGCCCCGTGAAACGAAACCTCTCGACGACACAGGGGTCCGGGACGTGATGGGCACTGGCACGCTTTTTGCACCGCAATCAATTGCCAGGCGAGAAGGAAAAGAATGGCTTGGTTGCCCGCCAACTCCACTGGCCATTCCGAAGCCTCGCACACTGAACGCTTTCATCGTCTCGGCAAAGCATTCTTTTCCTCCTCGCCTGCGTTAGGAACCCACGGTGCACAAAAGCGTGCCAGTGCCCATCACGCCAGAGCAATATCGCCCGGAACCCCCTGGCCACCATCCGGGATCGCACCAACGGACTCAGAAACCCGCGAGGGTCGCGCTGACCGTCCGCGAGAAACCGTCGGCGGTCCGGGAGGTGGAAGTGACGCGGATCAGGCCGTTTGACAGGTCGGCGAGGGTGACCGTGTAGGTGTGGCCGGAGCCGGCGGGGAATTCCTTGGCGGTGAAGCCGGCGCGCCAGGTGGGGTCGAGGAGGAGCTGTGCGATGGCGTCGTTGAGGCCGGCCTCGGCCACGTAGAGCGCGGTCCGTGCCGAGATGTCGTTGTGGACGCAGCGGAGGCCGGTGGCTTGCCCCTCGAAGGCGGCACACAGGAGCGGCGCGGTGAGGGCCATGAGGAAGAGGACGATCAGAAGGATGGCGCCGCGCTCGTCGCGTCTCATCGCTCGGACCACTGGCTCACCCCCCTTTCGGAAGACCCGAGGTAGGTCACGCGCCAGCCGACCGCGTCGGCCCGCAGGGAGGCGGCGGTGGACTTGACCAGGTCGAGTTTCAGGCGAATCTCGTAGTCGTCGAGGGATTTCCAGGTCCATTTCCGATCGTTCGTGACGTCGAAGAGGATCTCGCCGCGCCGGATGAAGCCCACGCGGTCGAGCATTTCCGCGATGGTGCGCGAGTGTTCGACCCCGGCGTCCGCCTTCTCCTTGGGCTTAGCGACCCGCACTTTCAGCGCCTCGTCGAGGCTCGAGAGGAGGCCCCAGAAACCGCCACTTATCGAGATGTAGCCGTTGACGCAGGCGTGGACGGCGACGATCTCGTCCTCGCTGGAGGCCTTGGCAGCGCGATATGCCTGGGATTGTTCGGCGGACCATTGCCCGATGGCGAAAGCCTCGTCGGGTTCGCCGAAGGCTTCCTCGGGGCTTGACCACTGGTTCGGCCACTTGGTGCCCTTGCCTTCGCGATTGGCCCACACGAAGAGTGTCGGGGGCGGGTCGAAGAAGGCGCGAATGGCGAAGGAGTCGAACTCGGCATCGGCGTCTCTCGTTCCTCGGTCGCGCACCTCGAGCGAAAGGTCGGGGATGTCGTCCTCGTCCCAGCCATAGCGCAGGTCCGTCAGATCGATCCACCACCAAACGGTCTTCCCTTTGACGTGAGCGAGTTCGGAAGGGGAGAAGGTGTGGGAGTAGATGGACGACGAGCCATCGCGGGCCACCACCTCGAGACTACCCCCGCGATAGCGCATGCGAAAGCCGGCGAGGATATAGCAGATCGGGCCGGCATACTTGCTCTGGCTGAAGCCGTAGTAGCGCCCGCCCGCGCCGGCTCGCAGTCGGGCATGCTTGCCATCGGGCTCGTAGAGGCCGCGCGAGGCGCTCCGGAGCCCAGAGCCCAGCGTCGTCTCGTACTTGGTGGCGTAGGCGGTGACGTTGCGGACCTGGCTCTGGACGACCTGGCGCCGCAGACGGACGAGGGCAGAGAGACTCATGGTCTCGGTGGTGCCGGGGATGG
>CAYYCI010000078.1:0-11146 GCA_964470215.1 uncultured Planctomycetota bacterium | reverse complement strand
TACTTCGTCCCCGAAACCAAGAAAGTCCACGAACTCCTCCACGAACTCCGCCGCCAGAAAGTCCACATGGCCATCGCGCTCGACGAGTACGGCGGAACCGCCGGACTGGTGACCCTCGAGGACATCGTCGAGGAGATCGTCGGCGAGATCGAGGACGAGTACGACACCGCGGCCGCCGAGCCGATCGTCAAACTCGACGAACACACCGTCGAGTGTGACGCTCGGGTGCCCATCGGCGACCTCAACGACGCCCTCCACATCGCCCTCCCCGAGGACGAAAGCTACGAGACCGTCGCAGGCTTCCTCGCCGACCTCCTCGGCCGAATCCCCGAGAAGGGTGAAGCCTCCCACTGGGAGAACGTCCGATTCACCGTCCTCGATGCCACACCCCGCTCGGTCCGACGCCTCAAAGTCGAAGTCATTCCCGAAGAAGAACAACCCCCCGAGTGACCCGCCCCTGCCATTGACCACAACCGATGCCGGCGCTATAAACTCCGGCGTCCGGCCTCCGGTTCGAGATCGCGCCTGGCAAAGGAGTGTGACGATGCGCTGGGGTGCTTTGTGGTTGTTCGTTGCGCCTGCGCTTGCGGGCCAGCCGCAGGCCCGCGTCGAACGCTACGCACAGGTCCTCGCTGCCGATAAGGCCCTCGTGGCCTACTGGCGGATGGAGGGCGACCTGAAGGACGCCACGGGGAAGGCTCCGGGCACACTGCGCGGAGGCGCTCCCCAATTCGTTGACGGCCCCGCTGGCGGAAAGGCCCTCGCGCTGGCCAGAGGACAGTTCGTCACCGTCGCCCAGGCCGCCCACCTCGACGTTTCGGCCGTGACGGTCGAACTCCTTTTCAAACTCACCGCCCGCCCCAGCGGGAACCTCAATCCCTGCCTGATCGCCAAGCGCCTCACAAGCCCCAAAACCCGATTCAGCATCCACGTCCGACGGAACCTCGAGAGACTCGACCTCTGGAACGGTCGCTCGGTCATGACCGCCGTCCCGCCCTTCGGGCCGCTGGAGGTCGGCCGGTGGTACCACCTGGCCGTGGCCGCCGACGCCAACCGGCTGGCCGTTTACCTCGACGGGGTGCGATGCGAGATGGAGAGCACCGGGACATTCTCATTCGGGGCCGACGGTTTCCCGCTCCAGATCGGCGCCTCCCAACCCGATGGCCACGAGCAGTGCCTCTGTGCCCTCGATGAGGTGGCGATCCATGCCCGCCTGCTCTCCGAGGAAGATATCCGGCGCCACGTCCAGGCCCTCGGCTGGGGCGAGCGCGTGGCCGAACTGCTCCGCGAGAAGAAAAAGCGCGAGGCCGAACTCAAAAGAAGGCGCGAGGCCGAACTCGCCAAACGCCTCGACGACCCAAGGCTCTTCGCAAGAGGCCAGACCAGGCTCTATCGCGGTGAATGCCTCACGGGGATAAGCCTCCCGGTGGGCGGCATCGGCGCAGGGTGCATCCAGACCAACGGCCAGGCCCTCCGCCACGCCTGGCAAATCTTCAACAACTACACCCAGCCCCAACTCCCCAACACCTTCTTCGCCGTCCGCGCGAAGCCACAACGTGGCGAGCCGGTGGTCCGAGCTGCCCAGACGGTCGCCGTCGGCCCTTTCGCCCCGATCAAGAGCCTCGTCTTCAAGGGCGAATATCCCTTCGGCTGGTACGAATTCCACGACCCCGCACTCCCCGTGGCCGTCAGCCTCGAGGTCTTCAATCCCCTGATCCCGCTCCGGGCCAAAGACTCGGCCATCCCGTGTGGCATCTTCAACCTGACGGCGAAAAACACCGGGAAGAGGCCCGTCGAGGTCAGTTTCCTCGCGGCCCAGCAAAACGCCGCGGGCTTCACCGGCAAGGAGCCTATCACGGGGCGCAAGTCCCCTGCCTATGGCGGCAACGCCAATCGCGTGGTGAAGCAAGGCGCCGCGACGCTCCTCCACATGACGACCACCAAGCCGAAGAACCACCCCGGCTACGGCGACATGGCGCTCGCCGTCGTCGCGGACGACGCGACCGCCGCCGCTTCGTGGGACAGCCTGGAGGTCCTGCGCGACCAATTCGCGCGGAAGGGGGCCCTCGCCGGCCCGAACGAGGCCGGCCCGAGCCCGCCCGGCCAGACCCTCGACGGCGCGCTCGCCGCGACGTTCTCTCTCGCACCGGGCCAGAGCCGCACTGTGGCCTTCATCCTCGCCTGGCACTTCCCCAACGGCCACCACGGCCGCGGCCGATGGGGCGGGCCGGGCAACATGTACTCGAACTGGTGGGGGAACGCGCTCGCCGTCGCGCGCGAGGTCGTCGAGCGCCTCGACGAACTCTCCGCCCTCACCCGCCTCTACCACGACACCTTCTACTCCGGGAACCTTCCGCGCTGGCTCCTCGACCGCATCACGTCCCAGGTGGCGGTGTTGCGGAGCAAGACGTGTTTCTGGACCCGCAGCGGCTACTTCGGCGGCTGGGAGGGCTGCAACCCTGGCGGGGGGTGCTGCCACGGGACCTGTGGCCACGTGTGGCACTACGCCCAGGCCCACGCCCGCCTCTTCCCCTCCATTGCGCGTCTCATGCGCGAGGAGGCCCTCGGCCACCAGCGTCCCGATGGCTCGATCCCCTTCCGACAACCGAACGTCGGGACCGCTGCCGACGCCCAGTGTGGCGAGGTCCTCGAGGCCTACCGCGAACACCTCTGTAGCCCCGACGCCACCTGGCTGAAGAAGAACTGGCCGCGAATCAAGAAAGCAATGGGGTTCGCAATCGCCCATTGGGACAAGGACGAAGACGGCACCCTCTCCGGCCCCCAACACAACACCCTCGACGTCGAGTTGGGGGGCAGCACCACCTGGATCGGCTCCCTCTACCTGGCCGCGCTCGCCGCCTCGGAAAAGATGGCTTTGCTCCAGGGCGACCGCGACGCGGCGCAGCGCTATCGTCGAATCCGGGAACTCGGCTCGAAGAAGCAAGACCAAACCCTCTGGAACGGCGAATACTACATCCAGAAGCCCGACCCACGGCCCTACCGCGACTACCGCACGGGCTGCGGCATTGACCAGGTGTTGGGCCAGTGGTGGGCACACCAACTCGACCTCGGCTGGCTCTATCCCGCGGAGCATGTGCGGAGCGCTCTCGGGTCGGTCTTCCGCTACAACTTCCGCACCAACTTCCACGGCTTCCGCCAGGCCCCGAGGAAGTTCGTCCCCGACGACGAAGCAGGTCTCTTGATGTTCACCTGGCCGCGCGGCGGCCGCCCACCAGCAAGGCACTGCATCAGGTACGCCAACGAGGTCATGACCGGCTTCGAGTATGCCGCTGCCGCCGCGATGGTCCAGGCCGGCCTGCTCAGGGAGGGCTTTGCGTGTGTCCTGGCCGTCGCCGACCGCTACGACGGCCGCCTGCGAAAGGGCCTCACCGGCGGGAACTACACCTCCTGGGGCTATAGCGGCAACCCCTTCGGCGACGACGAATGCGGGAAGTTCTACGCCCGCGCGATGAGCAGTTGGTCGCTCCTTCTGGCCTGCCAGGGCTTCATCTACGACGGCCCGGCCGGCCGCATCGGCTTCCGCCCCCGATGGAAGCCCGAAGACCACGCCTCGTTCTTCACCGCCGCCGAGGGATGGGGCCTCTTCACCCAGAAGCGAACCCCGGACGCCCAGACCGAAGAACTCGCGCTCAAGTATGGCTCGCTCGAGGTCCGCGAGATGGTCTTCGAACTTCCAAGGGGCGCGAAACCCCGCGAAGTGACCGTCTCAGCCAATGGCCAGCGCGTCGGCGCCACCACCCGCCTCGATGAAAATGTCCTGACCCTGACCCTTGAAGAACCCGTGCTCGTCCGAGCGAACCAGAGCCTCCAGGTCGAAATCAAACTGACCAGGCCATAGGAAGAAAGGAGAAAGACGTGAGACCAATCAGAGCCGCAGCGCTCGCCGCAGGACTGGCCCTCCTGATGGGCTGTGCCAGGTTGCCGAAGTTCGGCTGGCGGCAAACGCTCGACCGAGCACTGCCCATGCTCGGCCACCGCAACTGGGTCTGCGTCGTCGACTCCGCGTATCCTCTCCAGGCGAACCCGTCACTGATGACCATCCCCACGGGCGCCGACCACCTCGCGGTCGTCGAGGCGGTCCTCGAGGCCGTGGATGCAGCGCCCCACGTCAGGCCGGTCATCTACCTCGACGCCGAGTTGCCGCACGTCCCGGAGGCGGATGCCCCCGGCATCGAGGCGTATCGCAAGGCCCTCGCCAGGCTTCTCGATGGTCGGCCCGTCCAGTCGCTGCCCCACGAGGAGATAATCGCCAAACTCGACGAGGCGGGGAAACTCTTCCGAATCCTCATCCTCAAGACCAACCTGACCCTTCCCTACACCTCGGTCTTCATCCAACTCGACTGCGGCTACTGGAGCGCGGAGGCCCAGAAGAAACTCGAGGCCGCCATCGAAAAGGCCACGCGCTAGAGAAATGAAGCCTAGCCACGGCCTGGCCGGACCGCCTCGCGGCCGCGCCAGCACCCGGGGTGAGGAAAAACCGCCCGCTCCGCACTCGCCGCCGCTCGATTCCCCTGGCAGCGTTGTCACGCTACACGTGCGTTTTCAAATATGGAGGGCGTGTTGACGAAATCGGCCGCCAGGGCGGGAAGGTCTGGGCAAGACGCCCTGGAGGCCCGACGTCGGCACGGACAGGCTGGCGCGGCCCCCCCGCAACGGCGTGAAAGAGCCCGGCTGGCTCCCCCTGCATGTTGACAAAAATCAACGCTGGTTGGAACAATCGTGCGGCGCAAACGCCGCAAGTGCCCGCACGCCCGTTTGTTACAAGGCATCAGCCCATGTTGACGGGCGTCAACGTCATTTTGGCACTGCGACACATGTGGCGGACTGACAGGAGCTTGCGGTGTGACAACCGTCAACATGGCCCGCGCGAACCGACTCGACGACCGAGCGAGCATTGGTGACCTAACTCATTGGATTCTCGCTACTTGCAAGAAGAACAGCCTCGCGAGACCCAGGGAACCACCCGTGTGATTCCGGGGGATTTCGGGACGGAGGGTCGAACGCGGCGCTTTTTAGAGGATCACGTAACTCTAGGATTGCGCGGGACCTATGTCGCCAGGATTCAATGCCTGGGGAGTTTCCATTTTGGCACACAGTTTGCACTGCGAAACAAAGCCATTTGTGGCCGCAAGGAGGGCGCGATGGAACGCGCATGGGCCGTATTAGTCGTCTTTATTGCGGTCTTAGCGGCCGCTTCCCCGACCACCGCGTTGGTGCTCTATCCGAACGCCGACACGTACGTCCGGAGCAATAACAGCGGCTACGGGAGCAGCAGCGTCTTGCTGGTCAAGTATAACGATTCGGGCTTCAGCTACCACCGCAAGGCGTGGATTCGCTATGAGCTTAGTTCCCTCACCCACCGCGATTTCACCGATGCCAGCCTCAATCTCCCCTTCGTGGAATCCGGTGTTGGCTCGAACGCAACGGGAAACTGGTCGTTCTCGGTCTACGGCCTGACCGACGAAAGCCTCGACGGTTGGAGCGAGGCGACCACGCGGTGGAACAACGCTCCCGGCAACAACACCGGCTCGCCAAACGGCGTTGACCCCGCCAGGACCACATTCCTGGGCGGCTTCACTGTCCCGGGAAAGGGGATCGGCACCTGGACCATCAGCGGGAGCGATCTCGAGAACTTCCTGGGCGCGGACACGAACAACATGGTCACCTTCATCGTCTGCCGCGACACCCAGGCGCCCAGCGGCAGCGTCAACTATGCTCACGGGATCGCCTCGCGCGAACACGGCTCGTCCCTGCCTGCATCGCTCGACCTGCCACACGCCGCGGCCGGCCCGCCCCCCGTGCCTTTCGCCCACGAAGGCTTCAGTTACGACCCTGGCGACCTCGATGGCCAGAACGGCGGCATTGGTTGGGGTGGGGCGTGGTTGGCCTCCGGCGGCGTCGAGCAAGTGGTCGCCCCAATCCCGCCGCTTGAATATGTGGCTCCCGATGGACCGAGCATTGACGGCGGGGACCGCGCGCTACAGTTCAGCGGCAACTCAAACCAGGCTGCGACCCGGGTGCTCGGTCAGACCTGGTCCGCGGATGACGTCTACGCCAGCATGCTCCTGCGCTGGGAAGCCGGAACACCCAACGACAATGACTTCCTCGTTGTGAGGTTCGGCGGCAGCGGTGGGCCCCAATTCGGACTGAAGATCGACCAAGGCCCCCAGAACCAGGATTTCGTCATCCGCATCGGCGAGTCAGGCCAGCCACATGACTACGCCGGCCAACTGACCCCTCAAGAGACCTACTTCCTGGTGGTCCACCTCGGCAAGGGCGCAGACCCGACCCACCCGGACGACTACGACCAACTCGACATCTGGCTCAACCCCGCCTTTGCCGACAGTGGCTCGCCCGTCGAGACCCTGATCGCCCACAGTTCCACTGCTATCAGCAGTTTTTCTTTCATTGATTTCCGAGCGATGTTTCTGGACAGCGACGACCTCGTGTTAGTTGACGAACTGCGCCTCGGCACGACCTGGAACGACGTGATGAATTACATTCCCGAACCCGCCACCTTCGCCCTTCTGGGCGGCGGTTTGCTGTTCCTCGCCCGCCGCCGAGCGTCCCGCGCGAGGCGTCCTTGCTGAGCCGTGCCGCTTCGGATTCTCCGCGGTTCATTCCCTCTTGCGCCTTCTCTGTGTCCTCTGTGCCTCTGTGGTGAAATCCGCCGAACGCGGGGCGAGACGCCCCGCCTACAACACCTGCACGCCGGGCCGGGCCTCTGCGTCCCGCGTCACCCTCGCGCTCACCTCGGTAGTTGGCGGTTCGTTCGCGATGGGTAGCCATTTGCAGCGCAGCGGGTTTGGTGTATACTCCTGCGCCGAACCGCAGGGTGTGCTGAGACCAATCAGGCGCAGGAGGCAGAAATGGCAGAGATGACGCGACGCGATTTCCTGGGGGCCGTGGCCGCGATCGGCCCGGCAGCGGCGCTTCCGCGGTGGCTCGGGGCCGCCCCCGCCGAGCGGCCCAACTTCATCGTCATCTGCACAGACGACCAGGGCTATGGCGACCTGGGCTGCTACGGCTCGAAGAAACTCAAGACTCCAAACATTGACCGCATGGCCGCCGAGGGCATGCGATTGACCGACTTCTACGTCACTGCCCCCGTCTGCACCCCCACCCGCTCGTCACTGATGACCGGCTGCTACCCCAGGCGGATCGGCCTCCACCAACACGTCCTGTTCCCAAACTCCACCAAGGGCCTCAATCCCAGCGAGATAACCATCGCCGAGCTGCTCAAGCCCCTCGGCTACGCCACCGCGTGCATCGGCAAGTGGCACCTCGGCTACCAGAAGAAGTTCCTGCCGACCAGCCAGGGCTTCGACTACTACTTCGGCATTCCGTTCAGCAACGACATGTGGCTGCCCCCCGGGATGGACTACGCCCCCGATGCCAAACTCCCGCCTAACTTCCCCGACGAGGTGCGGAAGAAAGGCGAGAGGAAGCGCGCCACCGTCCCGCTGATGCGCAACGACAAGGTCATCGAATACCCCGCCGTCCAGGCCACCCTGACCGAGCGCTACACCGCCGAGGCCATCCGCTTCATCAAGGCCAACAAGGACAAGCCCTTCTTCATCTACCTGCCCCACACCATGCCCCACTGGCCGCTCCATGTCTCCGAGCGGTTCAAGGGCAAGAGCGGGGCCGGGCTGTTCGGCGACGTCATCATGTGCATAGACTGGAGCGTCGGCCAGATTCTCTCGACGCTCAAGAGCCTCGGGCTCGACCGCAAGACCCTGGTCATCTACACCTCGGACAACGGCCCGGCGGCCGGCTCGGCCGGGCCGCTGCGCGGCAGGAAAGGCACCACGTGGGAGGGCGGCATGCGCGAGCCCTGCATCGCATGGTGGCCGGGCAAGATTCCCGCCGGCTCGGTCTGCTCCGAACTCGCCACCATCATGGACCTCCTGCCCACCATCGCTCCTCTGGCGGGCACGAAGCCCCCGAGCGACCGGGTCATTGACGGCAAGGACATCTGGCCGCTCCTGTCCGGACAGCCCGGGGCGAAGTCGCCTTACCAGGCGTTCTTCTACCACACCGCCCGCGGCCAACTGGCGGCGGTCCGGTCCGGGAAGTGGAAGCTCCACATCGTCGCTCCGCCACAACGGCGTCGGCGCGGGCAGCCGGCGCGGCAGCCTCTCAAGCCGCCCCTGCTCTACGATCTCTCGAGCGACATCGGCGAGACGAGGAACGTGGCCGCGGAGCACCCCGACGTGGTCAAGCGCCTGACCGCGCTCCTCAAGGACTTCGACGCCGAACTGCGCGCCCACTCCCGCCCAGTCGGCCGGGTGTAGTTCCCAAGTCGGGAGCGTCCCCACCCCGCGACCCGGGTCACGTAGGCGGGGCGTCTCGCCCCGCGTCGGTGGGGATTTCACCACAGAGGCACAGGGAACACAGAGAGAGCGCAGAGAGGAGAAAGAGAGAATGCGTCGGCCACCGGGAGGCCGCGGCCGATGCCTCCGCCCCGTTGCTAGCTGCCGCTCGCAACGGGGAAAGGGCTCGTCCGATTCCAGGGAGGCGTTTTCGCGTGGTGGAGAAGGCCGGGCGGCGGGGTGGTCATGGTTTATCCGTGTTCATCGGCGGCGGCTAAATCAGTGCCCTGCTTGTGCTGCGTTCATCTGCGGTTGCGCCCACGCGGGCCGAGACGGCCCGCCCGGGCGATCAAACGGGCGGCCAGCGGCCTCGTTGCGCCCACGCGGGCCGAGACGGCCCGCCCGGCACGAAGATACCAACCGCCCCCCTCCCGTTGCGCCCACGCGGGCCGAGACGGCCCGCCTACATGCGCTCATCGCCGGTCGACGGCATCGTGGTGCCCGCCGGGCGCTGAGGTTTCCTGTGAGCGGGGTTTCTGAACGCCGTGTTGGTATTCGCTGAAAAGCCTGAGACTATGGGCGAAACCCGCACCTGGCCTCAAGGGAGGCCGGGGCTGTGGGCCTTGGCTCGCGGCTTCCTTGACTCGATGGGCGCCGGGGGATATGATTCGCCTGTCGAGAAGGAAGGAGCGCGAAACCATGGGATCGAGCAGGACGATCCAGACCATTATCCAGGCCATCATGCTGGTCTTGCTGGGGGCGATCGTGGTGGAGTTGCCCAAACTCAAGACCGGCACGCCAGCCTCGGGAAAAACTCGAAAGGAAGAACCGGCGTTCCCCTCGGACCAGGAGCTCCGGTCGCGCTACCGCGCCTACTTCAGCGAGGACGACGAGGTCGTGACAAAGGCCGAACTGCTCTCGGTCGGCGTCCAGGACATCTCGATGGAGGGGAGTATCGCGTACGTGAAATTCCGCATCGTCATCAAGTGGATCGGCCACAACCCGGGCTACTCGAGCGGCCCGCTCAAGGGTGCCCCGGGCCTTCGTGGGAACACGGTTACCTACAGCGAGGTATTCAAGTTCCGGCGCTGGCGCCACGGCTGGGACATCGAGGGCAGGCGCGAGAAGCCGATCATTCAATGAGCGGGAGGCGGCGCAACTCTCCGGCGCGTCGAGCGCCCAGGATATACTTGTCGTCCACCGGTATGCCCCACTTGCGCCACGCGCCGGCGGCCGGCTCGCCTCGATAGTAGAGCATCGCGAAAAGCGCAACCGGCGAGCCGTAGCGGCGGGGCAGCCTCGCCGGCATCACGGCTCCGCTGGTGTGTTCTCCCGGCCCGACACGATCGTAGGCCGCGGCACAATCGAACAACCACACCAGCCCCCACTGGTCCCGGGTCGCCACCCAGAGGTCAATGGCCACCTCGTCGGCGGGTTTCTCCCCCCGCAGGCGCCACACCGCGCGGAACTCGTAGTCCTGGTCCTCCGTGAGACGCCGTTCCAGCCGCACGAGTTCCAGGGGGAGGGCGGTCTGGAGATCGGGCTTCCAGACCTCGGAGAGTTTCCGCGCCCGCCTCGGGCGCTCCAACGACGCCCCGGCCTTGGCCGAAGGGCCGGGGCGAGCGGAACTGACCACCAGGTCGCCCAGGCGAAAGACCCCCGCCTCGGCCGAGACCTCGAGGGAGACGACCCACCCCGGCTCGCATCGGAAAGGGAGCGCGATGGCCCGATAGGAATGCGTGGGCAACTCCTCCACTCGTGCCCTCGTCTCGGCCACGACCTGGCCATTGGCGCGGACGACCGCCAGCCGGACCTGTCCATTGCCCTGGACCCCCCGGAGATTGAACCGAGCGACCATTGGCCCCCCGGTTCCCACCCTCAGGTCGTGGCCCCACACCAAAGGCACCTCGAGGCCCGCGCCGCGGACCTCGAGGGCCTGGCGAGTGCCCCAGGCGGCATCGGCGACCACTCGGCCCCTGTGTGGGGCGGCATCCGGCGGGAACGCGAACTCCGTGCCTTCACCTGGGCGCGGCTCGACGGCCGCACCAGACCAGATCCTCAACGACCTGACCACTAGCCGCGTGCCCGGCTCGACGGCCAGTTCCACGGGCAGCGGCGCGCGGTTTCTCGCGGGGGACCGGGCCACGAGGCGGTCATCGAGCCGAATCTCGACCGCGTCCCCCCATGCCCGGACCTCGAGGCGATGCCACCTCCCCGGCCGGGGTCTTGGCGAGCGGCTCTCGGCGAAGGCCGAGCCGCCGACCGCTATGCGATAGCCGCCTGTGCCCAGAACGTGGGGACCAAAGATGATCGCGAACCCGCCCCCCGACTTGCCGCCCCCCGGCCGCCAGAGCACCTCGCCCTCGAGGCGAACGGGAAACTGCCGGGCCTCGAGGAGTCTGAGGATGGACGGTTGGCTCTTGGCGGGGACGTTCGCCTCGACGCCTTGCCGAGTCCTCTTGGCCCCTGGCAGGCTCTCGACGCGCGCCAGGAGGTCACGCCACGGGGCCGGCTGCGGACCGCTCGGTGGCCCGCCACAACCCATCAAGAGCGCCAGGCAGGCGGGGAGCAAGCGCGCCAGAGAGCCGACCCTGGACCACACGACACACCCCCGCCTCAAAACGGCAGGTCGTTGAACCCAATGTCCGGCTCGTCGGGCGGCGGCTCGCTGGGAGCCGGCGGCGCCTTTTCAGCCGGGGTTTGGGGCTTCGGAACCTCCTGGGTCTCGGCCCTGCGCGCTGGCGGCGTGAGGAATCGGAAACTCTCGAGGACGACGTGGAGTTTCGAGCGCCGCACCCCGTCCTTGCCGA
>CAYYCI010000077.1:0-11180 GCA_964470215.1 uncultured Planctomycetota bacterium | reverse complement strand
CGGTAGCCCACCGGGTTGACGTTGCCCCAGTAGTCCTCGGTCTGAGGATGGACGAGTGGGTCGCCATAGACCTCGCTGGTCGAGGCGAGGAGGAACTTCGCCCCCTTCGCCTTCGCCAGGCCCAGCGCCTTGTGCGTGCCCAGCGAGCCAACCTTCAGGGTCTGAATCGGATAGCGCAGGTAATCGCGCGGGCTGGCCGGAGAGGCGAAGTGCAGGACGTTGTCCACCGGGCCGACGATGTAGATGTAGTTCGTCACGTCGTGGTTGTAGAAGGTGAAGCGCGGGTTCCCGAATAGATGGGCGATGTTCCGGGGCGACCCGGTGATGATGTTGTCTATCCCGATGACCTCGTGGCCGCGAGCCAGGAGGGCGTCGCAGAGGTGCGAGCCCAGGAAACCGGCCGCCCCCGTGACCACGGTCCGCATGGATTTTCCTCCGGGCGCGCCAGGCGCGCCGCTCTCTGTGGGAATATACCACGGCTCCGGAACGGCATCAAACGAAGTCCATTCTCTCGGAGGGCCGCTTCGCGTGGGCATTGGCACGCTTTTGTGCACCGTGGGGCTCCGGTGCAGGCGAGAAGGAAAAGAACGCTTTGCCCAGAGAGCGCGAGGTGCTCAACCTATGGCATCCTGGAATGACGAAGCGGAGTTCGTCGGCGGCAAGGGCGTTCTTTTCCTTTTCGCCTGGCAGACGATTGCGGTGCAAAAAGCGTGCCAATGCCCACGCGGCGGCTCCCGCAATCCATCCCGCAGACCTGCTCCATACTCAGAGCCCCCCAGCCCGCGCCCCTTCCACGGGAGGCGGAGCACGCCCCGACCTACAATCCTGGGTCACATCCGCTTCGCCGCCAGGCGCTCGCGGGCAAACGCCACCAACCCGCCAGCACGGAAGATGGCGCGCATGAACTCCGGCATCGGCTGCGCCCGGAAACCCTGGCCGTTCGTCCGATCGGTGATTGTCCCGCTCGCCAGGTCCACCTCGACCTCGTCGCCGGCCTCGATTCCCTCAGCGGCCTCACGGCACTCGAGGACCGCCAGGCCGATGTTGATCGCGTTGCGGTAGAAGATGCGGGCGAAACTCCTGGCGATCACGCAACTGACCCCCACGCCCAGGAGCGCAAGCGGGGCGTGCTCGCGCGAGGAGCCGCAGCCGAAGTTCTCCCCAGCCACGATAACATCCCCGCGCTCGACCCTCCTGGCGAAATCCGGCTGGTCGCTCCCCTCCATCGCGTGAGCGCCCAACTCCGCAGGGTCGGTCGTCACCAGGTAGGGAGCCGGGATGATCGCGTCGGTGTTGACGTCGTCGCCGAACTTGAAAGCCCTGGGCATCGCCACACCCCTCAGAGTTCTTCCGGCGAGCCGATGCGCCCGAGGACCGCCGAGGCCGCCACCACCGCCGGGTTCGCCAGATACACCCGGCTGGTCGGGTGGCCCATCCGGCCCTCGAAGTTGCGGTTGCTCGTCGAGACACACGTCTCCCCGGCCGCCAGCACCCCCATGTGTCCTCCGAGACAGGGCCCGCAGGTGGGTGTCGAGAACACCCCGCCCGCCTCAACGAAAACCTCGTCCAGCCCCTCGCGCAAACACCGCCGGTAGCCCTCGAGGCTGGCGGGGATGACGATCAGGCGCACGTCGCGGTGGACCTGCCTGCCGGCCAAGACCTCCGCCGCCTGGCGGATGTCCTCGTAGCGGCCGTTAGTGCAGGCCCCGATGAACGCCTGATCCACCCTCACGTCGCTCAACTCGCCCACGGGGCGGACGTTGCTCGGAAGGCTCGGGCAAGCCACCTGCGGCTCCAGTTCCCCGACATCGAACTCGTGGACTTCGCGATACTCGGCGTCCGGGTCGCTGTGGAACACGCGGCCCTGCCGCCTCGCGCGGCCGCGGAGGAAATCGGCCGTCACCTCGTCGTGGGCGATCAGCCCGGTCTTCGCGCCGGCCTCGATCGCCATGTTACACATCGTGAACCGACCGTGCATCGGCAGGGCCTCGACGGCCTCGCCCGCGAACTCCAGCGCACAATACGTCGCCCCCGAAACCCCGAGCCGCGCTATCGTCGCCAGGATGTAGTCCTTCCCACCCACCCATCGGTTCCTCGGCTTGCCGTAGTAGAAGCACTTGATGCTCGGAGGCACCCGCAGCCACGTCTCCCCGAGGGCGAAGATGACCCCGACGTCGGTCGAGCCCATGCCCGTGGCGAACGCGCCGAGGGCCCCGTGGGTGCATGAATGCGAATCGGCCCCCACCATCACCTCCCCGGGCGCCACGTGCCCCTCGTCCGGGACCAGGCAATGACACACACACGAGCGCCCCACCTCGTAGTAGAATGGCAAGTTGTGCCGCCGAGCGAACTCGCGCATCACCCGCGCCTGCTCGGCCGCCCGGATATCCTTGTTCGGCACGTAGTGGTCCGGCACGAGCACCACCCGCTCCGGGTCGAACACCCGCTCCGCGCCGGTCCGCTCAAACTGCTCGATCGCCAGCGGAGCGGTCACGTCGTTGGCCATGACCACGTCCACCGGCACGAAGTGGAACTCCCCGGGATGGACCTCGTCCTTGCCGACGTGGGCCGCGATGATCTTCTCGGCCAGCGTCATTCCCATCGCAGCCTCCTCTCAGAGCGGAAACCTTATACCAGAAACCCCATCCGGCAGCAAACCCCCACGCGAGGGCTATGCCCCGCGGGGCAGAGCGGTGGCACATCTATGAGGAGACCCGGGACGGCAGCGCGCCGGGGGGTGTGGGCTTTGGCACGCTTTTTGCCCCGCAATCAATTGCCAGGCGAGAAGGAAAAGAATGCCTCGACTGGCTGCCGATTCCGACCCGTCGTTCCCAAGCTCCGCATAACGAGCGCCTTACGTCCTCTTGACAAAGCCTTCTTTTCCTTCTCGCCTGCATTGGAAACCCACGGTGCACAAGAGCGTGCCAAAGCCCCGCCCCTCGCGACCACCCGCGCTCGCGTTCAACTTCTCTCGGAAGGTTGCCACGAGCGGGATTCTTTCTATACTTCGTAAGAGTAGTGTTTGGTGGCGGCGCCGCGGTCGCCCCGTTTCACCAGAGGGAAATGTCGAAGGAGAGTGGTGTGGTGCTTCCGCGTAAGGTTCTCGCTTGCCTGCTGGTTTGTGGAGTTGTGGGTTGCATGGACGCCCGTGTGACCACTCCGGCCAGGTCGGCCACCGAGCAGTTGCTCCTGACGACGGCGGCGGACCTTGCCGCCGAGAAACTCCGGCTGGAGAGACTGTCGGGGAAGCGGGTCGCGCTCAAGACGACCAGGCTGGATGGCTACGCGGGTGAGTATCTGGCTTGTGCGGTTTCCGACGTGGCGAACCGCCAGGGCGCGCTCCTCGCCTCCGACCCCGAACAGGCCGAAGTGGTGGTGACCGTGCGGACGGGGGCATTGTCGGTGGACAGGTCGGACTTTCTGCTCGGGGTGCCGACTTTCCAGGTCCCGCTGCCCTTCGGGGGTTCGGTCCAGACCCCGGAGTTGCCGCTGCTGAAGAAGATCAAACTGACGGGGATCGCAAAACTCGCCGCCCACGCCTATGAGCCAAAGAGCGGCAAGGTCATCATGGCGGGACAGTCGGCCAGTGGGCGGTCCTACTACAGCCTCTGGACGGTTCTCGGGGTGACCTTCCGCGCGACGAACGTGCCCGAGAAGAAGCCGAGGTTCGCCTGGTGGCCGTGGGGCACGTGAGGCAGGGACCTATCGCTTCGCCGCCTTCAGTCTCGCGTCGAGTTCCTCGACCTTGAACCGCACGCTGACGATGTAGGGCGGCTGCCCGGGGGTCCAGTGGCCGTAGGTCGTGGCCACGATGGTGCCGTCGGGCAGGCGCTCGAGGGCCGGGTAGGCGCAGTCGGCCCCGCGGTGGTTGTCCATCAGGCGGACGCGGTACTGTCCTTCGCGCCCAGAGGCGATGTCGCCGTAGGTTCCCACCCAGCCGACCCAGTCGCCCTTGGTGGGGCTGGTGTGAGTGGTGTCGCGGAACGAGACGAAGAGGCGTCCGTCGGGCAGGTAGATTGCCTGGTGGCGGTCGCCGGTGAGGGCCGCGGGGAGTTCGCGCGGGGTGCTCCAGGTCTCCCCCTCGTCGTTCGAGAAGACAACGAAGGAGTTGAAGCGGCGGCTGTTCTCGCGCAGGAGGAGCGCGATCTGCTTGCCGTCGGGCGAGCGGACAGCCCCCGGCTCGCACAGGTGGGCCTTGGGGTGCTCGGTGACCTTCATCGGTGGCGACCAGGTGAGGCCGCCGTCGGCCGAGATGCTCTTGTAGACTATCCAGCGTCCGCTCCGCTTTCCCGCGCCTCGGAGGAAGCGGCCGTCGTCGTGGAAGAGCGCCATGTAGCGGCCGTCGCGCAGGCACACCACGTCGGCCATGGCCACGATGCCGCCGAACTGGCCGATCGGCCGCAGGGGCGTCCAGGTCCGACCCTCGTCCTCGCTGAGGGCCATCCGGATCGGATACAGGCCGCTGAAAAGAATGAGGCGCTCGACCCCTTTGGGGTCGGTCATCCGATAGAGGATGGGGACCTCTTTGCTCGTCGCCCAGTTTGCGGGGGTGGGCAGGCGCTCGCTCCAGGTCAGGCCGCCGTCGCCGCTCCGTCTCATCACCAGGGCGCCGCGGCCGTGGCCCTTCGGGTAGATGGCGATGATGGTCTTGCCGTCCTCGAGGAGCGCGGTGGTCGGATGGCCGAGATACTGCCCCGGCTCCCTGTCCACGACGACCTGGCGATGCTTCTCGGCCGAGATGTCAACGATGGGGATTGTGTATCCTGGCGGGAGTTTCGAGAGGCGTTGGGCCTCGGCATCGCTTGTGGCCACGAGGAGCGCTACCCCCAATGAGCAAAACACACTCGCCCGGCGGTCACACACAGCCTTGTCCACTCAGCGATAGAGCGGGCCGAGGAGCGAGCAGGCTCGGAAGTCGTCGCCGCCGAGGCGGTCCCAGATGGTCGGGCGGAAGACCTTCTCCTTCGCCACGTTGTGCATGTCGACCGGGATGCGCAGCATGGCGTTGAGCGTTAGCATGTCGGCGGCGATGTGGCCGAAACAGTTGCCGTCGTGGTTCGGGCCGATCCGCATCATATACTCGTAACTGGTCATCCCGCGCGGCATCCAGAAGGTCTCCGGCCAGGTCGGGTCGGTGACCTTGCTTATGTGGGCGGCCACCTCCTCGGGCAACTCCACCGTCTGGCCCTCGACCACCGAACAGGTCAGCGTCTCGCCGACGACGTTGTAGCGGTAGGCGGTCATCGGGATTCCCCCCGGGGTGCGATAGTGGCTCGAGAGGCCGTCGCCGGGGAAGTAGGTCAACTCGGCGGCCATGTAGGTCGTCCGCGCCATGGCCTCCTCGATCAGGCGGTTCTGGAGGGTCTTGCTCTTGCGGATGGCCTGCCAGACTTCCTGCGGGTGTTTGCTATGGCCGCCGGGGACAAGCCCCATGACGTCGAGCGCGTAATCGAGGGCGCCCGCTCCCGAGTTCCGCTTGTCAATCACCCCGCGGGGTGCCATCGCGGTGACGTCCACCCCGGTGGCGGCCTTGATGCTCTCGGGGGTCCAGTTGGTTCGGATGTCGGCGAAGAGTTGCGGCATGCCGCCGGTGATGAGATGGGCGATGAGCATCCCGATGGCGTTCTTCGAGTCGTTCTCCGTCGCCACGATGTAGGGCGTGCGGAAGCCGTTCCAGTCGAAGGAACTGTTCAGGATGCTCTCGGCGACGTCGAAGTTGGGATAGAGGTCGGTCCACTGCCTCTGGCCCTGTGTGCCTGCGGCGATGGCGTTGGCACCCTGGGCGTGTTCGACGTCGGCCTTGAAGCCCTGGGCCTTGGCCACCCTGGGGTCGGCCAGGCGGGGGTTGCCGACCATCAGGTCGCGGACGATCATGGCCATCTTGCAACACTCGCGCAGGAGCCTCTGGCGCGACCACGGGCGCTTGCCCTTCCCGTAGTCAATCTTGAACTGCCGCATGAACTTCACCGCGCGCTCGAGTTCCTCGCGGTCGTAGAGGCCGCGTTCCATCCTGCCCTGGAGGCCGACCATGTCGTATGAAACGCTCCCCATGCCCAGGTAGTGGAGCAGGATGTTGCGTCGGACATCGGAGCCGATGATCCCCATCGAGACCCCACCGACGCCCAGGTAGTTCTTCCCGCGCATCTCGGCCACCGCGGCCGCGCACCGCGCGAAGCGCAGAATGCGCTCGGCCACGAAGGGCGAAAGTGGGCCGCTCTCGTCCTCGAGGTCAGGCGAGTAGATGGAGAAGATCGGGCGGAGTTTCTCGTCCATCGCCGCGCAGAACGCCTTCAACCACACGGCCCCGGGCCGGTCGGTCTGATTCAGCCCGTAGGCGGCCTGTTGCCACCCGCGTGAGCCGATCCCCTGGCAGGCGCTCATCAACTCGTCGCTGTATGCCCACGAGCGGCTCAGGAAGATGTTGGCCGACACCCCCTGCTCGGCGTAGTACTTCTGGGCGATTGCGCCGGTCCGCGGGCCATAGACTATCTCCGGCGCCACCACCACCCGCACGGGCGAGCCATCGGGCAGGAAGACGTTCGAGGTGATCAGGTCGTAGACCTTCTCGACCATGCGCCAGGTCCGCTCGAGGTTGTCCTCGTAGGCGCCCGTGCGCCCGTCGGCCACGGGTGTGAGGGCGATGGTCGGGGTTGGCCCGACGAGCCGCCTCGGCGACGGCGCGAACTTGCGAGCACGCGACGCCAGGGTCTTGAAGTCCGGGCGTGAGTTCTTCTTGGCCATGCCTTCTCTCTCCTCCTGATGAACCCCTCGCCGTATTATCACGAAGCCCTGCGCAGGTGTCAACCCCGCGACGGGATCAGACTCCTCGGACACGACCCGAGATTCAAGACGGTCTGCGGAGAGCCAACTGCGCTAGCATAGTTAGACATTTTCCTGGGCGGCCGCTTCGCGTGCAGGTTTGCACGCCGTACGTCTTCTAGCGCGCTTGGGAAACCCACGGCACACAAAAGCGTGCCAAAGCCCACATCCCCGGCCTCCTTCAAGACCGCGCGGGTTTTCTTCATAGTCTCGGGCATCGGTCTCCGCTGGCCCAGTGCTTGACTGGGCGCGGCCATTCCCTATAATCCGCCGGGGTTGAGGATGTCGGCCAGGAAGGAGTTCAGCCAGTGGCAGCCGTCGAATGTCCGAACCGCGAGGTCAACCTCCAGATGTGCCCCTGCACCGTCGAGGACTGCGAGCAGCGGGGCATCTGTTGCCTGTGCGTCCAGAGCCACGTCTCCAAGGGCCAGAAGCCTGCCTGCATGCGCGACGTCGAACGACCCCCCGACACCCGCAGCCTCAGGGGCACCGCCACGGGCAAGTGTGACCGCTACGACGAAAACCTCGATTTCTGCCCCTGCGACTACGAGCCTTGCTCGAATCGCGGCACCTGCTGCGATTGCATCCGCAACCACTGGGGCAACGCCACCTATCCCGCCAGCGCTTGCATGAGGGCCTGATGACGGCCAGACGCCACGACAGGTACGAGAACCCGCTCGCCGAGCGCTATGCGAGCGCCCGGATGAGCGAGAACTTCTCCCCACAGCGCCGCTACGGCCTCTGGCGGCGTCTGTGGCTCGCCCTGGCCGAGGCCCAGCGCGAACTCGGCCTGCCCGTAACCAAGCGCCAGTTGAGCCAGATGCGCGCCCACCTCGACGACATTGACTTCGCCGCGGTCGCGCGCTACGAGGAAACGCTCCGCCACGACGTGATGGCCCACATCCACGCCTTCGGCGATGCCGCCCCAGCGGCAAGGCCGATCATACACCTCGGCGCCACCAGTTGCTTCGTAACCGACAACGCCGACCTCGTCCTCATCCGCGACGGCTTGAACATCTTGCTCGACACCCTGGTCAACCTCATCGAGGCGCTCGCCCGCTTCGCGCAGGAGCATCGCGCCCTCGTGACCCTGGCATTCACCCACTTCCAGCCCGCGCAGCCGACCACCGTCGGCAAGCGGGCCACGCTCTGGCTCTACGACTTCGCCCTCGACTACCAGAGGCTGACCCGATTGGTCGAGGACCTGCCGTTCCGCAGCGCCAGGGGCACCACTGGCACCCAGGCGAGTTTCCTCGCCCTCTTCGGGGGCGACCACGCCAAGGTCCGCCGCCTCGAACGCCTCGTGGCCGAGAAGATGGGCTTCCGCCGCCTCGTCCCAGTCTGCGGGCAAACCTACACCCGCAAGATCGACTCCCTGGTCCTCGACGCCCTCAGCGGCATCGCGCAGTCGGCCGCCAAGATGGCCACCGACATCCGCCTCCTCCAGCACCTCCAGGAGGTCGAGGAGCCTTACGGCAAGCGCCAGGTCGGCTCCTCCGCAATGCCACACAAGCGAAACCCCATGCGATGCGAGCGCATCTGCTCGCTGGCCCGCCACGTGATCGCCCTCGCACAAACGGCCTCCATGACCGCCGCCACCCAGTGGCTCGAGCGAACTCTCGACGACTCGGCTGGGCGACGCATCGCAATCCCGGAGGCATTCCTCGCCGCCGACGCCATCCTGCTCACGGCGCTGAACGTTGCGCGCGGGCTGGTGGTCCACCCCGAGGTAATAGGCCGCAGGCTCGAGGGCGAAGCCCCCTTCCTGGCGACGGAACTGGTCCTCATGGCCGCGGTCAGGGCCGGCGGCGACCGCCAGAGTCTCCACGAATGTCTCCGCAACCACGCCTGGGCCGCACGCCAGAAGGTCGCCGAGGACGGGGAGAGCGACCTGGCCGACCGAATCGCCCGGGACCCGGCCTTTGCGTCCATCCGCGACCGCCTCGACGAGTTCTTCGAACCGCGCAAACTGGCCGGCAGGGCGCCGCAGCAGGTCAGCGAGTTCCTCCGCTCGGTCGTTCGCCCTATCCTGCGGGGCGAATCACGCCGCCTCGGCCTCGACAGCAAGTTGAGGGTGTGAGATGAAACAATGGCCACTGGTCTTGCTTTGGCCAGATGTTTTCGGAGCCGGCAAGCGTCAGAGCAACCCCGAGGGTTGGTGGCACAGGCTTTCCAGCCTGTGCCGGACGCGGGGCGGGGACGCCCCGCCTACATCGGGCACGGCGGTGCCGTGCCCCTACCAGCCTTCGATCCCTCGGGATTTGCTAGCCACTGTTGGTGGTTGGTGGCACAGGCTTTCCAGCCTGTGCCGGACGCGGGGCGGGGACGCCCCGCCTACATCAGGCACGGCGGTGCCGTGCCCCTACCAATCTCCCGATTCGGGGGCTGCGCCTCTAGCGCTGCAACGGCGGCGCAGGCTGGAAAGCCTGCGCCACCATTCTCGCGCCCTGACGGTCGGCGTGTTTGTGTTGGCTTTCGGGATGGCTCTTCTGGCAGGCGAGCCCGCTAAGAACCAGAAGGCCCAGGCCCCCGAACCGATCCACGTCTGGGCCGACCACATCCGCTACATGGGCGAGGAAAACATCGCCCGCATCACGGGAAACGTCACGATCATCAAAGGCGACATGCGCATTGACGCGGACAGCGTCCGCGCGACCCTCGACCCCAAGACCAACCGCTTCGAGAGGATCACGGCCACGGGGAACGTGCGTATCTACACGATAGTGCCGATTGGGGAGAGGCCGGCCGCCCGCCCGCAAGTCCAACTCGCCCCCGATGCCCGCAAGGCGTTCTGCGAGATCGCCGTCTACGAGCCGGCGAAGGGCATCGCCGTCCTGTACGGCGCGAAGAACAAGAGGCCAACCCTCTGGGTGGGGAAGGACAAGATAGTGGCCGACGTGATCACCTTCGACCGCAACAAGAACACCCTGCTCTTCGAGGGCGACGTGGTTCTCTCGGCCACCCTGCGCCCGGCCACTTCCACCCCGTCCAAACCAAAGACCAACTAGCCGCCACGACCCCGGGTGCACCTCAGCGCGGGCGTGCTGCCCGGCCGCTATGCCAGGTCGGACGCGGCGCGGGCCAGGTTCTCGACCAGTTGTGGTATCTGGGCCTCGGGGGTGGAGCAGAAGGCGATGCGGATGCCGTTTATCTTCCCGCTCTCGGTGGGCACGACCCCCGTGGCGTACTTCGTCATCAGATGGTCGGCGAAGTCGTCGGCCTTGACGCCCTCGAGCTCACAGAAGCAGAAAAAGCCGGCATTGAAGGGCAGCGGGTGCAACTGGGGGATGGCCGCGGCCTGGAGTTCGGAGCGGAGGAGTCGCGCTCGCCGCGCGAGCACCTCGATGACCCGCTGTCGCTCGGCCAGGACTTCCTCGAGGCGAGCGAGGGCCTTGACCAGCACGCTCTGGACCGGCATCGGGCAGTTCGAGACGGTGCTGCGGATCACCGCGCCGAGTTTGTTGTCCAGTTCAGCCGCCACCTGGTCCCGCTCGCCGGCCACCCGCGGCGGCACCCCGAAGGTCAACGCTCCGACCCTTCCACCATAGAAGAGAAACTCCTTCGAGGCGCCGTCGAGTTTCACGGGCAGGATGCGCGGATGGGCGTCGCACAGGTCGGCGAAGAGCGAACGCTCCAGGGCCTCGGGCTCGTAAACGTAGCCCTCGTAGGCGTCGTCGCAAAGAACGACCACGGGCCTGGCGGCCTCCTCGACCACCTCGACGAGCGTCTGGACGATTTCGCTGGCGACCGGCTTCGACGGCACGTGGCCGGCCGGGTTGTTCGGGAAGTTGAGCACGAGGACCACCCGTGGCTGGGCGGCGAGGGTGTCGAGGAGTTTGCGCTTCATCCCCTGGAGGTTGAACTCGCCGTCGTGGAAGAACGGGAAGGTTTCGATCCTCGCCCCCACGTTTCGCTCGATGATGTTGCGGTAGTTGCCCCATAGGAGATCGGGTGAGACGACCACCTCGCCCGGCTCGACGAAGAGCCTGGCCGCCACGTGGAGAGCACCGGTGATCCCGGGCGTGATGACCGGCCGGCTCAGGCAGGCCTCGACCACCTGGCGGCGGTCGCCCGACTTGCGCAATATCCACTCGCGCCAGGCATCGCGCAATTGCGGCAGGCCGGTGATGGGCGCGTAGGGGAAGACGGCCTCGCTCTCCAGCTCCCGCAGGCATTCGAGCAGCGTTGGGAGGTAGAACGTCACGCTTTGGTCCCCCGCGCCGGGGATTATCTCGCTCTCCGGCCCGCGGGCGCTGCCGATCGTGGCGTTTATCGTTGCTTCTTTCTTCGCGCGGCCAAGCCAGTAGAAGATGCCCTGAGGCAGCGTGATGTTGCGGCCGAGGGTCGAGAAGAGATTGACG
>CAYYCI010000076.1:0-11304 GCA_964470215.1 uncultured Planctomycetota bacterium | reverse complement strand
ATGAGCGCTGGGCGAGTTGCCCTCGACCTGGCCCGGCGGACGCTGCCGAACGGCGTTCGCGTGGTCGCGTGTCGGAACCCCGACGGCGAGAGCGTGGTGATCGCGGGGCTGCTGGTCGGCGGGGCCGCCCTCGATCCCCAGGGCCAGTCGGGCCTCGCCAACTTCACCGCCACCGTCGCCCAGCGCGCGACGACCTCGCGCTCCTACGAACAACTCCACGACACCCTCGACAGCCTCGGCGCCGCCTTCTCGATGGGGTGCGGCCGCCACGCCATCTCGTTCAGGGCGAAGTGCATCCGCGACCACTGGCGCACGGTTGCCGAACTTGCCGCCGACGTGCTCCGCAACGCCTCGTTCCCCGAGGAGGAAGTCGAGAAAGCGCGCGGCGAACTCCTCACCGCACTCCGCCAGGACGACGAAAACACCCGCTTCGTGGCCGACCGCGAACTCGGCCACCTGGTCTATCCCGAGGGGCACCCATACCGCCACCCCGTGGTGGGCTACCGCCAGTCGGTCGAGGCAGCGAGCCGCGACGATCTGGCCGCCTGCCACGAGCGCCTCTTCGAGCCGGGTGCGTTGATCGTGGCGGCGGTCGGCGACCTCGGCCCCGAGGAGGCCTTCGAGACGGTAGGGGAACTGGTCGGGGACTGGGATGGCGTGGCGCCGGCTCAGCCGGCCCTCGACGTCCCACCGCTCGAGGCCACACGCCGCAAGACGGTGGCCATGGCGGACAAGAGCCAGGCCGACATCGCCCTGGGCTTCCCGACCATCGGGCGGCGACACCCGGACTTCTACGCGCTCAGCCAGGCGACCGAGATAGTCGGTCGCCTGGGCCTCATGGGCCGCCTGGGCGAAAACATCCGCGACAAGCAGGGCCTGGCCTACTACGTCTATGCCACCTTCGAGCGAGCCTTCGGCCCGGCACTCTGGTCCGCACACGCCGGGGTCAATCCGGCCAACGTTCAGCGAGCCACCCAGGGCATCCTCGAGGAGATCCGCCGCATCCAGGACGAGCCGGTCAGCGACGAGGAGATCGCGGACGTTCAGTCCCACCTGGTCGGCGTCATGCCCATCATGTTGGAGACCAACGACGGGGTGGCCTCGACACTCGCCTCGATAGCACTTTTCGACCTCGGCGACGACTACCTCGAGCGATACCCCGAACTCGTCCGCTCGGTCACCAAGGACGACATCCAACGCGCCGCGCAGACCTACCTGAACGCCGAGACCTACGCGCTCGCCGTCGCCGGCCCGGTCGGTGATTGAGCAGTCCGAATTGGCGGGAGGCGCAACTATTCCAACTCGGCTCATCTTCGCGCTCGCCCTGGCTCAGGCCATCGCCACGGCGGGTGGACCGCTCCGAGTGGCGGTGGTTGCCTCGCGGGACGACTGGCGCTCGCGCGGCCTGGCGCGCTCGGTGGCCAACTGCCTCGACCGCCTGGGCCGCCTTGCCATAGTCAATCGCAAGATGGCCGACCGCTTGCTGCGCGGGACTCCCGGTGCGAAACTGGTCGCTGTTGGGCGGCTCCTGCGCGCCGACCTCATCGTTCGCATTGCCTTCGAGAACGACCGCGCCAGGGTCAAGACCCTCGAGGTCGAAACCGGAAAGGCGAGCGAGACGCAGGCCACCGGCGAACCCCATCGCCTGGCGTCGTCGCTGGCGCGCCAGATCGTGGCGAAGTCGCGGTTGAATCCCTCACTCGAGGAACTGGCGGTGGTCGAAAGGCCACTGGTGGCCTCCGCGGAGGCCATGGAGGCGCTGTGGCAAGGCGACTGCGCCGCCACACCGCACCAGAAGGCCGCTCATTACCAACGCGCGGTGGAACTCGACCCGAGGTCTGCGGTTGCGCGGAATCGCCTCGGGGCGGCGCTCGCCGCCTGTGGTCGCCTTGAGGAGGCAATCGCCGAGTTCGACCGGGCGATCGCTCTCGACCCCACCTACCCCTCGCCTCGCACCAATCGAGGATTGGTGTTGAAGGAGATGAAACGGTGGAAAGACGCGGAGAGGGAGTTTCGCAAGGCGATAGCCCTCGGCGCCAACACTCCCGGGCCTTACCTGGGGCTCGCGCGGCTGCTCGACCGCCTCGGGGAGACCATTGAGGCCGTCGAGCAACTCGAGAAGGCCGCCGAACTCGACCCCTGCCACCTCGACGCACTCCTGACCCTGGCCGACCACTACTTCGAGAGTTACAACCTCCGGGCAGCGCGCCGGGTGCTCGACCGAGTGTTGGCGCTCGACCCCGGGAACGTCGAGGCGCTGAACCTCCGCGGACTCACCCTCCTGGTGCCGCGCGAATGGGAGAAGGCCGAGGCGGACTTCCGAAAGGCCCTCGAGGTCAAGCCCGACGACCCGGAAACCCTGGCCAACCTCGGTCTGGCTCTCTACGGCAAGGGGAAGGTCGAAGAAGCGGTCGAGTGTGAGGAGCGCGCCCTGGCGGGCGACCGCTCCCTGGCCAAGGCCCATCTCTACCTGGGCCGCATCTACCTGAACGAGAAACGCCACGAGGAAGCCGTGGCGGAGTTCCAGAAGGCGTGCGAACTCCAACCCGACCTGTCGGCGGCCCGCCGCGGCCTGGCCGAGGCACGCGCCGCCGCGGCCAGAGGCTCGGGCGGGTGCGGGTGCCTGTCGTTGGGAGGGAGACCGAGCCTGGCCTCGCTGGCCTTCCCCATCGTCGCGCTCTTCCTGCCCCACGTCCTCAGGCTCGGACGCCGCAGGCGTCAGAGGATGTAGCGGCTGAGATCCTCGTCCTCGACTATCTCCGCCAGCGTCTCCACGACCATCTTCTCGTCAATGACCACCCGCTGGTCCTTCATCTCCGGGGCATTGAACGAGATGTCCTCGAGGAGTTTTTCCATTACGGTGTGGAGGCGACGCGCGCCGATGTTCTGGGTACGCTGATTGATCTGTGCCGCGAGGCGAGCGACGGCCCTGACTGCCTCGTCGGTGAACTCGATGGTCACCCCCTCGGTGGCGAGGAGGGCGGAGTATTGCCTGGTCAGGGCGTTTTCCGGCTCGGTGAGGATTCGGACGAACTCCTCCTCACCGAGGCTGTCGAGTTCGACGCGGATGGGGAAGCGCCCCTGGAGTTCGGGGATCAGGTCGGTGGGTTTGGCCACGGTGAATGCACCGGCGGCAACGAAGAGGATGTGGTCGGTGCGGACCATGCCGTGGCGGGTGACCACCGTCGAGCCCTCGACGATCGGCAACAGGTCGCGCTGAACGCCCTCGCGCGAGACGTCCGGCCCGTGGCCCCGGCTGTCGCTCGAGGCTATCTTGTCTATCTCGTCGAGGAAGATGATCCCGGAGTCTTCGACCCGCTCGATTGCGGTGGTTCGGACTTTTTCGCGGTCGAGCATGCGCTCGGCCTCTTGTTGGGCGAGGGCCTCGCGCGCCTCGCGGACCGTCATCGTGCGCCGGACCTGCCGGGTGGGCATCATGCGCTCGAAGAGGTTCTGGAAGTCGAAGCCCATCTGCTCGACGCCCGTGCTGGTGAAAATCTCCACCGAGGGCATGGTCCGCTCCTCGAGGGTGATCTCCACGGGGCGGTCCTCGAGCTTGCCCTCGCGCAGGAGGCGGCGGAAGCGCTCGCGAGCGCGGCTATACTGCTCGGTGGTGGCCAGCGGGTCCGAACCGCCCGGCCCCTGGGGGAGGAGGGCGTCGAGGAGGCGTTCCTCGGCCTGGGCGCCGGCTCGTTCCTCCATGGCCGCCATCTCCTCGGCGCTCACCTGGTTGACCGCCACCTCGACCAGGTCCCGGACCATCGACTCGACGTCGCGCCCCACGTAGCCGACCTCGGTGTACTTCGAGGCCTCGACCTTCAGGAACGGGGCGTTGACCAGGTTTGCGAGGCGGCGGGCGATCTCGGTCTTCCCAACGCCGGTCGGGCCGATCATGATGATGTTCTTCGGCGCGACCTCGTCGCGGAGTTCGGCGGGCAGTTGTTGGCGGCGCCATCGGTTGCGGATCGCGATGGCGACCGCCTTCTTCGCCGCGTCCTGGCTGATGATGTACTTGTCCAGCTCCGCGACGATCACTCGTGGGGTCAGGTGTCGCATGGTGGTCTCAGGGAATGGTCTCGACATAGATTCGGTCGTTGGTGAAAACGCAGATTTCGGCGGCGATCTTGAGCGCCTCCTCGACGATCTGTGGGGCCTCGAGGTCGCTGTGGCGGACGAGCGCCCTGGCTGCGGCGGTCGCCGCCGCCCCGCCAGAGCCGATCCCGACCACCCCGTCGTCCGGCGCGATGACGTCGCCACCGCCCGATATCAGCAGGAGGTTCTCCCTGTCCGCCACCGCCAGGAGCGACTCCAGGCGCCGCAACACGCGGTCGGTTCGCCACTCCTTGGCCAGTTCGGTGGCCGCTCGCGGGACGCTGCCCTGGAAGTCTTTTAGTTTGCCCTCGAACCTCTCGACGAGGGCGAGCGAGTCGGCGGTCGAGCCGGCGAAGCCCACGAGCACCTTGCCCTCGTGGAGGCGGCGGATTTTCTTCGCCGTGTGTTTGACCGCCGTCTCGCCGAGGGTCACCTGGCCGTCGCCCCCCATCGCCACCACACCCTTATGGCTGACGGCCAGGATCGTAGTCGAGCGGAGCTTCGGCATCATCTGCCTCCTTGCTGGACCGGATTATACGCTGCCGTGCTCGGCCCGGCAAGCGCCTGAGGCGCGCTGTCGGACCCATGAGACGTAGTGGACTTCGTTGACATTGGCGACGACACTGGTGCGCGTCCGTGCTCGTCCGTGGCCTTCGGCGCGCCCGGTCATTTGCCGCGTTGGGCGGCGCGCACGGCGTCGCGGACTTTCTGAACGTCTTCCCACACGTCGCGCTTGCCGGCAGGGTTGCGGAGGAGGTAGGCGGGGTGGTAGGTGGGCATGACGAGGATGCCGCGCCATTCGATGAATCGCCCTCGAAGGCGGGTGATCCCCTCTCTTATCCCCAAGAGGCCCCGAACAGCGGTTGCTCCCAGGAGGCAAATGACCTTCGGCTCGATGATCTCGATCTGCTTGAGGAGGAATGGCACACATCGGGCCATCTCGTCGGGCACAGGCGCGCGGTTGTTCGGGGGGCGACACTTGTTGATGTTTGCGATGTAGACCTCGCTGCGGTCGAATTCGATGGCGTTGATTATGCGGGTGAGGAGTTGGCCGGCGCGGCCGACGAATGGGATGCCCTGGACGTCCTCGTCGTGGCCGGGCGCCTCGCCGATGAACATCAGGTCGGCGTCCGGGTTTCCGTCGCCGAAGACGACCTGGGTCCGGCCCGCGTGGAGCGGGCAGAGGTGGCAGTCGGCGATTGCGGCGGCCAGGTGGTCGAGTTTGGCTTGTTTCGAGAGGTCCTCGGGGATTTCGATCTGATAGTCCTTTTGCTCGAAGAGGCCCACGGAAGACTCCGCTGCGACTTTCAACGTCGGCTCCGGCGGCGTGGCTGATTGTCGCTCGGGCGGAGGGGGAGTGGGCTGAGGGCGCGGACGAGCCGGGGCCTTGCGCCGTGGGGTGCGGCGCGCCGCTCGAGGGGGTTCGGGCTGTGGCGGCGGCGCGCCCGGGAGGTTCGGCAACCGAGCAGCCTCGAGCCCGAAGGCGCGCTCGAGTTCTATCCGCGCGGCTACGGCGCGAACCAGCGAGCGATATTCCTCGATCGGGTCTGGTTTTTCTTCCGCCATGGCTCGTCCACTGCTCTGGGAGTATAGCGCCGGCTAGTCGCGGGGTCAAAACCCACGGTAGTTGTGGCGTTGACGCGGTCGGGACCAGCCGATAGGCCGGATGCACCGCCCGGGCCGCCAGGAACCAGGAAGTGTGTAGGAGGCGAAGGGATGTCGGAGCAAGACGACCTGGTTCGCATCTCGGGGCTGACGTTCGATCAACTTCGGGGGGCTTTCGCCACGATTCCCGAGGACAGTAAGCCGGCCAGAGCGATGGCAGATGCGTGAACGACGGCGTCAAGTCCGTCCTCCGCGGGGGCCGCCTGGCGTGGGCATTGGCACGCCTTTGTGCACCGTGGGTTTCTAGTGCAGGCGGGAAGGAAAAGAATGCTTTGCTCAGAAGGGGCATGGCGCCCAGCCTGCGGCTCCTCGGCGGGGGGAGCGAAGAGGGGCGGCAGCCCAGGCATTCTTTTCCTTCTCGCCTGGCAATTGATTGCGGTGCAAAAAGCGTGCCAATGCCCAGGCCGCGGCCCCAGCAATCCACTCCCCCGGCGCGCATCAGTGTCCCAGTCCTTTCAAGCCGCACCGTTTGCAAGACAACGGGAGGATTTTGCCCACAACTATGGGTCAAGCCCGTTGTGGCGAGAAGCGTGCTTGCTTTTCTGAGCGTGGGGCGCTATGATTCCCGTGCTCCGAGCGGAAAGGAGAGCGTGCCATGCGTTGGTTGGTTCTGAGCGTCTTCGTCGGGTTGAGCCTGAGCGCCTTCGCGCAGGAAGGCGAACTCCTGGCGCCGAGGATCAGGGTCCCGGGGGAGAAGGCCGCCAAGACCGAACTGAAGGTCTCGAGCGCCTACCTGGAGAAACTGGGCATGCTGGCCGACGACATCGAGGCGGTGAAGGCCGCGGTTGCCAGACTGAATGCCCAGCGAGCCGAACTGCTCAAGCAACTGAAAGCCGCGCAGCGAGAACTGGCCGAGGCGAAGCGAAAGGTCGCCTCCATCGCCGCCCAACTACAGAGCCAGGAGAGAACACTTCAGAACTACATCCAGGAGCGCTTGCCAGCCGACAAGCGCGCGGACTATCCCATCCGAGCCCAGTTACAGGGTGTGATTGACTGGCTGGGACTCGGCGAGGACCAGGTCCAGCAACTGATCGCCAAGCAGAAGGAACTCCTGGCGAACGACCCGCGGGCGGAACTCCAGGCGAAGGCCCGCGAACTGACCGAGAGGCCGCCGGGCCAGCCGCTGAGCGCCGAGCAGCGCAAGGAACACATCGCGCTGCTCAAGCGCGTGGCGGACTTCAACCAGAAGTGGTTGGCGAATATCGAGAGCGTCCTGACAGACGAGCAGAAGCGCGTGTGGCGCACCCGCTTCCGTCGGACGATGTTGCCCGTGGGGCTGGGTGGGACGGCGCCCTAGGCTTTCTCGGTTACCTTGATTTTCCTCGCCCCTGAGGCCTTCGGCTTCGTGCGAAGGTCTTCTATCCGTTTGTCAATGAGGCTGCGGACCGCCATGAGGAGCTCGACTCGCGCGTTGCGCAGGTGGTCGAGAAACTCCGAGGGACAGCCGCGCCGGCCACACAGCTCCTTGAAGAGGGTGTAGAGCGGGCAGGTGAACTCGACGCCCTCTTCCTCAGTCTTCTTCTTGGCCATCGCTCTCGCTTCCTCCGAAAACAATGCGAATCCGGCCCTCGGCCAGGGTGGCTTGTTGTGGCTCGAGGGCAGCCACGGCGCGGGGCAGCGCCACGAAGCGCTTGAACGAGCCGACCCGCACGACTAACTCGTCGGCCTGCTTGAGCAGGTCGATCTCCCCGCTTCGCAGGAACGGCGCTCGAATGGAAAGGACGTAGCGCCCGTCGGCCTTGGAGAACTCGTATGCCTTCTCGGAATAGAAGACCGCTGCGGGGTCGGCCTGGCGGAAGAGCCTCTGGGCCAGGCGCCAGAGTTCCCGCGCCCCGACGACCTCCCGGCGGCTCAGTTCGACGTGCCAGACCGGCACCGGCGCGAAGCAACTCTCGGCCTCGGCGATGTAGCCCCGCTGGGCCTCGCGCCAGTCCTTGAGAAAATCGCCCTCCACCCGTCGCGGCAACACGCGGTTCATCACGATCGCGTCAACCGTCACGTCGAAGAGCATGAAGTAGGTGAAGGCCCGCTGGGTCTCGCGCAGGACCATCTTTTCGGGGTTTGCCACCAGCCTGGCGGTAGTGGTCTTGGGGTCCTGGAGAAGCCCCTCGATGCCCCTGAGACGCTCGAAGAGGCGCTTGATGGCCTCGAAGTGGTCGTCTTCGGGCAGAGGGATCGAGGTCATGTGCCTGGCGACGGGCCGCACGACCCGGGAGATGTTGCGATTGAGGCGAAAGAGTTTCCGCATGTACCACTCGAGGGTGGTCGGCAGGCTGATGAAGCGCATGGCCTCGCCAGTGGGCGCGCAGTCCAGGACGATGACCTCGAAGGCCCGCTCGCGCGCGTAGCGGTTGATGTGGAGGAGGCAAGCCACCTCCTCCATGCCCGGCAGGATGGCCAATTCGTCGGCCAGCACCTCCTGGAGGCCTGTGGTCTGGAGCAGTGCAGCGATGTAGCGGACGATCTCGCCCCAGTTCTCGTCGAGTTCGCGCTGGAGCTCGAGTTCCTGGACCCAGAGGTTCTCCTCCACCTTGACCGGCCGGCCGCCGCTGCGGTCCTGGAGAGATTTCGGCAGGTCGAAGGCGTCGGAGAGGCTGTGGGCGGGGTCGAGGGACATGACCAGGGTTCGCTTGCCGCGGCGCGCGCAGGCGAGGCCCGTGGCCGACGAGAGGGTCGTCTTCCCCACGCCGCCCTTGCCTGCATAGAGGATTATGCGTGGTGGCTTGGCCATGATCCTCACTTCCGCATTCAAGTATACCGCCCCCTGAGCAGCAAGGCAAGAACTCGACCGGGGCGCGAGCCTCAATTGCAGGTAATGCCCTTCTCCTGCTCTCCTGGAATAAGGGGCGGACTGGAGGGTCTGCACCACTGTCTTCCGCGAAATGTCCGGCGAATGCGGGTGTCGTTGGTCGTGAGTGAATCACCTGCAATCTCGGGTCGCCCCCACTCGACCGCTGCGTCCTGGGCGCGGCGAGGCGTGGTAGGTGGTTACCTGGCTGGAGGTGTGAGACGGAGAGCGCGATCGAGGCGAGAGCCTTTCGCCGCTATTTCCGGTGCGGCGGGACAATTATCTCCGTGCGCATGGCGCGGATGCGATCGTAGCCGGGGCAGTGCCGCTCATTTCTCGCGAGATGTCCTCGCTGGAGGGTTGGCGTGGATGGTGGCGCCGGGGCCGAGGACCGGGTGGCCGGTGCCTGCGGTCACTCCCAGTGTTTTATCTTCTCGAAGTATTCGGTTCGCTCGTATGGCTCGGGGAGTGCCGGGTCGCGGCAAGGGCGTGTTGGGGTGTGGCATCGGACGCAGTTTTCGCGTGCTGGTTTGCACCTGAGGAGAGGGGTCTTGGTCGCGGCGAATCGGTCTTTCATGGCGAGGCCGAGGTGGTGGCGCGAGCCGCCGTGGCAACACTCACAGCCGACACCCTTGAGGGGATCCTGCCTGTACGGTCGTTTGGGGGTGCCCTCGTCGGCGGGAGGGGTCTGGCGTTCGCGCTCGGGCTCGAAGCCCCAGGACATGCGATAGCCGGTCGCGTGGCAGTGGAGGCATTGGGGGTTGTTGTTCTGGCCTTTCTGGACGAGCGTGGCGTAGGCGCCGGCGTGGCGCGTCTTGTTCCAGTCGTAGTATTGCTTGGGATGGCAGGGGCGGCAGACCTCCGAGCCGACGAAACTGCTGGTGCACGGCATTTTCGGGTCCTGGTTCGAGCCGGGGAGCGGGGTGCCGCTGAGCGCGGCGGTGAATTCGCTGATGAGGCCCATGAAGGCCGGGTCTTGCTCGACCTCCTCGTCGAGGAGTTTGGCGCTGCCGTATGCTTTCGGTGGGCCGTTTTCCGCAGGCTCGACGGTCAGGCGGCCGATGGTGCAGCCCTGGTCGCCCAGGTAGGCGACGACGGTGCGAGGGGCGGCGCGGGGCCCCGCGAGCTCGAACGGTGCGGAACTGACGGGCGTGAGGCCCCCGAGGAAGACGTCCACGTCGGGGTGTTCGCGAGCGAGTTCGTAAATGTCCTCCGGCTTCATGAACGCCAGGACGACAACGAGGTCGCACTGAGGGCGAATGGCCGGGAGGTTGGTGCGGAGTGCGGCATCGGGGTCGAGGAGTCTGAGGCCCTTGCCGAGTCGGGAGGGGCTGATGTCGGAATGGACCAGGCCGATGAAGCCTACTTTCCGGCCACGGGTCTCGACGATGTGGTAGGCGGGGAAGATGGGCGCTCTGGTGTCGACCCTCACGAGGTTTGCCGAAATTATCTTGAAGGGGCGGTCGCGGGTGAGGGTCCGGAGGTCCTCGAGGGAAAGTCGGGCTTCGTTTTCGCCGATGTTGACGACCTGGCAGCCGAGTTTTCCGAGGGCATCGAACGCGAAGGAGTTGATGGTTTCGGCGGCCTTGTGGGTTGGGAGCGTGGAGTTTCCGACGTCGGCGAGGATGGCGTGGGGCCAGGTCTTGCGCCATTGGTTCAGGACGGTGGCCATTCGGGCCACTCCGCCGATCTTGCCCTCCTCGCAGTTGTAAGGTGCGATGCGGCCGGCGATGTCGCAGGTGTAGAACAGAGTCACGGCTCCTGCCGTGGTGCCCTGCTCGTTCGCCTGTTGCCGTCCCTGGCCCGGTCCGGTGGTGCCGGCAAGCAAGAGCAAGACGGCCACGGCGACACCGCCAGCGGCCAGGAGTCCCAACATGATGAACGCGGCCAGGGGAGACGGCCGGCGGGCTTTCCTGCGTCGCTTGCTCTGTAACTTGGCCATGGGGTCTAGTCCTGCGCTGGTGGTTCTCCCTCGGCGACGGAAGCCTGAACGGCAGTAATCACGGCGACCTCGACGATATCCTCGGCAGTGCATCCTCTCGAGAGGTCGTTCGATGGCCGAGCCAACCCCTGGAGAAGCGGCCCGTAGGCGCCGGCCCCTGCGAGGCGCTGGACGAGTTTGTAGGCGATGTTCCCCGCGTCGAGGCACGGGAAAATCAGGACGTTTGCCCTCCCTTCGATGGGGCTATCCGCACACTTGATCGCGGCGACATCTGGCACGAGTGCGGCGTCGGCCTGGAGTTCTCCGTCGAGGATGAGTTCCGGGTCGCGCTCGCGCGCCAGCCTGGTCGCCTGGACGACCTTCTCGACCGCAGGGCCGCGGGCGCTGCCGCGTGTGGAATACGAGAGCATGGCCACCCGCGGCACCTGGTCGGTCAGGAGACGGAAACTCCTGGCCGACGAGACGGCGATCTCGGCCAGCTGCTCCGCGCTGGGGTCAGGAACAAGCCCGGCGTCGGCAAAGACCAGGCAACCTCCGGGGACGTAGGGGGAGCCATCGAGGGTCATCAGGAAGAAACTCGAGACTGTTCGCACTCCCTCGGCCGGCCCGATTATCTGAAGGCATGCCCTGACGACCCGGGGGGTGGGGCTGGCGCTTCCGGCGACCATGCCGTCGGCCGCGCCCTTCCGCACCATCATCGCCCCGATGGCGAGCGGGTCCTTCATCGCCGAGGCGGCATCGTCGAGGGTGATCCCCCTGTGGCGGCGCAACTGATAGTATGTCTGGACGTAGTCGTCGAGTTCCGGCAGGGCGTGGG
>CAYYCI010000075.1:4416-11335 GCA_964470215.1 uncultured Planctomycetota bacterium | reverse complement strand
CAACCTGCCGGTTGGCCTGCCCGACGTCCTCTCGTGCGACGGCCGCCACGTCTACGTGCGCTCCCAGCCTTTCGACCTGGCAGGCAAGCGCACGGCAATGGTCACCCCTCGAAACTTCCGCGACCAGAGCGGCCCCACCGCCCACCTCTTTTGTCCCACCGGCTTCCTCGACGACACGTGGTGGCACCGCACCTACTGGGTGTATGGCAAGACTCCGGTCTCGGGTGCAGGGGGCTGGTATCTTGCGGCCTGGCGCGCGCCGGCAGGCAGGATGCTGGTCTTCGATGACCAGTGGGTGTGGGGCTTCGCGCGCCAGCCCCGCCATTTCCCCGCCACCACCTGGATCGAATATCACCTGTTTTGTGTGCCCAAGCAGCCCAAACTGGTCGAGCCAAAGCCCCAGAGGCCGCCCTCCAAACTCTCAGCCCGGGAACGGGCGCAAATCCGCCGGCGCGGCCGCCACACCTGGCCCAGGTGGCGCTGGACCACCTCGATTCCCATCCTCGCCCGGGGCATGGTCCTCGGGGGGAAAGCTCTGTTCGTCGCCGGGCCGCCCGACCTCGTCAACGAGCAGGAAGCCTCCGTCCACCTCGACGACCGGAAGTGGCAGGCACTTCTCGCCGACCAGAGCGCGGCCCTCGAGGGCCGAAAAGGTGGGAGTCTCCTGGCCCTCGGCGCCGACGACGGCAAGGTCTTGCTCAAGGTTCCTCTCGCCGCTCCCCCCGTCTGGGACGGGCTCATTGCGGCCAGTGGCCGCCTCTACATGGCCACCACCGATGGCAAGGTCATTTGCTTCGGCGGAAGCAACTGACCCGCACAGGGAGACAATTCTATGAGAAGACCGATCGCACTCGCCACAGTCATGGCCCTCATCGGCACATGCGCGCTGGCCGCGCCTGGTGCAAGCGAGATTCTCGAGACCGCTGGGGTGAAGGGCGGCCTCGTGGTCCACATCGGCTGTGGAGACGGGAGGCTGACGGCAGCCCTGCGCGCCGGCCCGGCCTTCGTCGTCCACGGCCTCGACCCCGACCCGGCCAAGGTCGAGAAGGCGCGCGCCCACATCCGCTCACTCGGCCTCGACGGCCCGGTCTCTGTCGAGAGGCTCCGCGGCAACAGGCTCCCCTACGTGGACAACCTCGTGAACCTCGTCGTGGCGGAAGACCTCTGCGGCGTGCCGATGAGTGAAGTGCAGCGGGTGCTGCGCCCGCTCGGCGTGGCCTACGTCCGCAGGGACGGTCGCTGGACCAGGATCATCAAGCCGTGGCCCGACGAGATTGACCAGTGGACGCATTACCTGCACGACCCCCAGGGGACGATGGTCAGCCTGGACCGCCGGGTGGGTCTTCCGCGCAGGCTCCAATGGGTCGGGGAGCCGAAGTGGCTGCGGAACCACGACTTCATGTCGAGCCTCAACGGCCTGGTCTCGGCGAATGGCCGCATCTTCTACATAATCGACGAGGGCCTGCGCCGCCACATCTACCTGCCAGGCCGATGGGCACTCGTGGCGCGCGACGGCTTCAATGGCAAGGTCCTCTGGAAGAGACGAATCGCCAGGTGGTTCCCACACACCTGGCCATTCAAGAGCGGCCCGGCGTGGCTCCCGAGGAGGCTGGTCGCAGTTGGCGAGAGGGTCTTCGCCACCCTGGGCATTGACGAGCCCCTCAGCCTCCTCGACGCCGCCACGGGAAAGACCATCAAGACCTACGAACAAACACGCTCGACCGAGGAAATCGTCTTCGACGACGGCGCCCTCTTCCTGGTCGTGCTCCCCAACAAGAAGCCATTCCTCTACAAACACGCCTCGACGAACCGCGGCAAGGAGCGCACCCGCGTGAACACGGAGTTTGGCTGGTCGAAGTCTCGACCGCCGAGAGTGCTCATGGCCCTCGATGCCGCCACGGGCAGGACCCTCTGGAAGGCCAACTACCGAATCGCCCCGCTCACCCTTGCGGTTGACGAGCGGCGGGTCTATTTCTTCGACGGCGAAAACCTCGTTGCCCTCGACAGGCGCACCGGGCGCCAGGCATGGGTCTGTCGCGGGGCAGGCGACTGGAGCCACCCAGGCACCGGCTACTCGCCGAGGCTCATCGTCGCAGGCGACGTCGTCGTGCTCTCGAGCCAGAAGGGCCGCGACGGCCGCCTCGTCGGCGTCAACGCCGAGACGGGCAAACTCCTCTGGAGAGCAAGCCAACCGAAGTCGGGGCATTGGTCCCCTGAAGACCTGTTCCTGATCCGCGGCGCGTTGTGGACGGCCGAGACCGGCGGCCGCCAATCCAACGGCACCCATTTCATCGCCTACGACGCCCGCACCGGGCAGGTCGAGGCCGATTTCGTCGCAGAACAACTCCACACCTTCTTCATGCACCAACGCTGCTATCCAGGTCGGGCAACCGTCCGCTACATCATGACCTCAGGAACTGGCACCGAGTTCCTGCCCGTCGGCACACGAAAGTGCATCATCCACCACTGGCTTCGGGGCAGTTGCATCTACGGCCTGATGCCCGCCAACGGCCTCCTCTACAAGCCGCCCGACACTTGCGCCTGCTACTATCAGTCGAAACTCCAACATTTCTGCGCGCTGGCGCCAGAAGGCGGCGCGCGGATCGAAGCAGGCGGCCCGCGTCTGGAGAAGGGGCCGGCCTATGGCCATCTCTCCCCGCGCCCCAACGAACAGGGCGCCTGGCCAACATATCGCCACGACCCGATGCGGAGCGGCGCCACCGACGCCCCCCTCGCCGACGACCTCGCGGCGACCTGGGAGAGAAAACTCGGCGGGCGGCTCAGTGCCCCTGTGGTCGCGGATGGCAAGGTCTTCCTCGCGGCTATTGACCACCACACCCTCCACGCCCTCGACGCAAGGACCGGGCGCCCCGCGTGGCGCTACACCGCCGGCGGGCGGGTCGACTCACCGCCGACCGTCTATCGCGGGATGGTTTTGTTCGGGTGCGCAGATGGCTGGCTCTACTGCCTTCGCTCGAGCGATGGGCAACTGGCCTGGCGCCTGCGAGCCGCGCCAGCCGACGATAAACTACTGGCCTATGACCAGGTCGAGTCCGTCTGGCCCCTCCACGGAAACGTCCTTGTCCGCGACGGTGTGGTCTATGCCGTCGCCGGACGGAATCTCTTCCTCGACGGGGGCGCACGACTGGTCCGCGTGGAGTGCACGACCGGCCGCCTCCTTTCCGAAACCACCCTCGACGATAAAGACCCGCGCACGGGCAAGAACCTCCAGACCCTCATCGCCGGCAAGTCCATGCCCGTGGCCAACACCGACATCCTCTCCTGCTACCGCGACCGTATCTACATGCGCGCCCAAGAGTTCAATCTCGAGGGGAAGCGCACCCGCCTGGAAGTGGCCCGCGGCAAGGAACGCGACCAGGCCGGCCCGGGACGCCACCTCTTCTGCCCCACAGGATTCCTCGACGACTGGTGGTTCCACCGCTCGTATTTCATCTTCGGCAAGAACGCCGGCGAAGGCCATGGCGAATACCCCGTCCCCAGGAATTTCACCCCCACCGGCCGCCAGATGGTCTTCGACGATGGCCGCGTCTATGCCTTCTTCGCCCTCAATGTAGGCAACAACATCAACCCGCGAACCTCCTATCTTCTCTATGCCGCCTCGAAGGACGCCACCGCCGGCTCGGGTCCCGCCGCGGGCAAGGCTCGCCAGCAGCCCCGGCGCCGACGTCCCCGCGGCGTGCCACACCTCTGGGAGGTGCCCAGACCCCCGCTCCTGGCCAACGCCATGGTCCTGGCTGGTGGCAAGCTCGTCCTCGCTGGCCCGCCCGACGTCGCTGACGAGGAGAAAACCGTCGGCTACGTCTTCGGCAAGGACGACGACCTCCATCGCCAACTCACCGAACAAGAACAGGCCTGGCTCGGCAGGCGCGGCGGCATCCTCCTCGTCGTGGACGCTCGGAAGGGCGCAAGGGTCGCCCAGCGCAAGCTCGACACTTTCCCCGTCTGGGATGGCATGGCCGCCGCCTACGGCAAACTCTTCATCGCAACCATTGATGGCAGGCTCCTCTGCCTCGGCGAAGGCCAGTGAGAGGAATCAGGAGGCTGACCGTGAGAGCACGGACCATCGCTGTGGCGTTGTTGCTCAACGGGCTAACGTGTGCGCGCTCGCCGGCTGGCGATGCGGCCGCCACTGCCACGGACATTCTCGAGAAGTCAGGGGTCAAGGGCGGTATCGTCGTCCACATCGGCTGTGGAGACGGGAGGCTGACGGCAGCCCTGCGCGCCGGCCCGGCCTTCGTCGTCCAGGGCCTCGACCCCGACCCGGCCAACGTCGAGAAGGCGCGCGCCCACATCCGCTCCCTCCGCCTCTACGGCCCGGTCTCGGTCCGGCAGTGGAGCGGGCCGCGCCTTCCCTATGCCGACAACCTGGTGAACCTCGTCGTGGCCGAGGACCTCGGCCGGGTGCCAATGGCCGAGGTGATGCGGGTCCTCGCCCCGGGCGGCGTGGCCTGCGTGCGGAAGGGAAACGGTTGGACCCTCGCCCGGAAGCCCTGGCCGCAAGAGACCGATCGGTGGAGCCACTTCCTGCACGATTCGACCAACAACGCGGTGGCCCACGACACCCGCGTCGGCCCGCCCCGGCGGTTGAAGTGGACGTGTGGCCCGCCGTGGTGTCGGAGCCACGAGTTCATCTCGAGTTTCTGCGCCCTGGTGACCGCCGGCGGAAGGCTCTACTACGTGATGGACCTGGCCCCTGCGGGCGTGACGGCTCGCGGGGTGCCGGAAAAGTGGACTCTCGTGGCCCGCGACGCCTTCAACGGGGTTCTCCTCTGGAAGCGCCCGTTGCCCAGTTGGCGGGGCGCCGAGTGGCGCAGCACGGCCATGCGCGGAAGGCCCCCGAGCGTTCCACGACGCATGGTGGCTAGCGGCGACATCCTCTACGCCACTCTGAGCCACGAAGGACCCCTCGAGGTCATTGACGGCGCCACGGGAAAGACCCTACGCGCTCTGAAAGGCACCCAGGGCACTCAGGAGGTCCTGCTTTGCGACACGACCCTGGTGCTGCGGCTCGCCGGCCTGGGCGAGCGCCCAGGCTCGATCGCCGCATTCGACGCCGAAACGGGCAAGAGGCTCTGGCGGGTCGAGGCCAGGCGCTACCTCTCCCAGTCCCTCGCCGCAAACGAGCGCTACGTCGTCTTCAGCGATGGCTCCCAGACCACCTGCCTGGCAATGAAGGACGGGAAGACCCTGTGGCGCGCTCCGGACCTGGCGGCTGAGCCGAAAGGACAGCAAGGCCAACAGGGCAAGCGCCGCAGGATTCGACGCGGCCAGAAGACTTTCGTTCTCCACCGCCAGACCCTCGTCGTTACCGACGGCTCTACTCTGGTCGCGCGCGACGCCGCCACCGGCAAGCTCCTCTGGGCGACCAGGACCGGCGGTGGCGCCATGCGGGGTCACGACCTCTTCATAGCCCGTGGCCTCGTCTGGCACGCCGCCAGGGGCGGAATCGCGGGCTACGACCTGGCCACAGGGAAGGTCGCCAAGACCATCAACCCTGCGAAGGCCTACAGTCGTGGCCACCATCTGCGCTGCTACCGCGCCAAGGCCACCGACCGCTACCTCATCACCCAGTTTCGCGGGGCCGAGTTCATCAGCCTCACCGACCAGAACCACTCGCAGAACGACTGGACGCGCGGCCCGTGTCGCTACGGCGTGATGCCGGCCAACGGGATGCTCTACGTGCCGCCCAACCAGTGTTTCTGCTATCCCGGGGCCATGATGGAAGGCTTCAACGCCTACACCACGGCTTCCGACGCGGCCCTCTCCGCCATCAGGCCGCAAGGCGAGCGCCTCGTCCGCGGCCCCGCCTACGGGAAGGTCGAGCCGACGGAAGCCGGCCCACAGGACTGGCCGCTCTACCGCCACGACCCCCGCCGCACCGGCGCCACCGCCAGCCGGTTCAGTGGCGAACCAAGGCCATTGTGGGAGACCCGTCTCCCCGGGCGGCTGACGCCTCCCATCGCGGTCAATGGCCGCCTGTTTGTCGCTTCCCGCGACACCCACACCATCTACGCGCTCGACGCCTCGAGCGGGAAGGTGGCCTGGAGTTTCGTTGCCGACGGCCCGGTGGACTCTCCCCCCACCTTCTACCGCGGCCACCTGGTTTTCGGCTGCGCGGACGGCTGGGTCTATTGCCTTCGGGCTTCGGATGGGGAGTTGGCCTGGCGCTTCCGCGCGGCCCCCGCCGAACGCCTCATCGTGGACAATGGCCGCGTGGAGTCGGCCTGGCGCGTCCACGGCAGCGTGGTCATCCACGACGGGTTGATCTATTGCGCGGCGGGACGTTCGAGTTTCCTGGACGGCGGCATTTTCCTCTACGCCCTGAGATCCGAGACCGGGGAGGTGGTCCACCAGGGCCGCCTCGACACCACCATGGCCACCCGCAAGGACGCCGAGGGGAAGCCGTTCGTCCCTGCCTTCCACATCGAGGGCGTGCACTCGGACATCCTTGTGGCCCAGGGGGGCTACATCTACCTCGACCAGATGAAATTCTCGTCCGACCTCAGGGTCCAGGACACCCCCTACGTGCCCCACGCCCGCGACGAGAAGACCACGGGGATGGACATCGCGGGCAAGCCCTACGTGGCGCCCAACCCCTACCTGGCGAAGGGCTACCCCGCGGCGGCCTCCCTCGGGGTGTGGCGGGGCCACATGGGCGACCGCATCGTGGGCCTGCACCTGTTCACCACCGGCGGCTTCCTCGACGACTCGTGGTGGAACCGCACGTTCTGGATGTACTCGAAGACCTGGCCTGGCTACCAGATGGCCCACCTGGCGCCCAAGGCCGGCCAGATCCTGGTCATCGGCCCCGAGTTGACCTACGCCGTCCAGGCATACCCCACGCGCAACATCCACAGCCCGATGTTCGTCCCGGCGACCAAGGGCTATCTGCTCGTGG
>CAYYCI010000075.1:0-4316 GCA_964470215.1 uncultured Planctomycetota bacterium | reverse complement strand
CGCAACATCCACAGCCCGATGTTCGTCCCGGCGACCAAGGGCTATCTGCTCGTGGCCGACCGCAACGACAACGAGCCGGTGCTCGACCACCGGGCGTGGGGCCGCGACAAGGGGATGGGCTTCACGCGCAAGGCGCCGCCGGTGTGGTTCCAGTGGGTTCCCGTGCGGATGCGGGCGCTGGTGTTGGCGGGCGACAAACTCGTCGGCATCGGACCGCCCGACGCCCTCGACCCCAAGGACCCGCTGCTTCACCTCGAGAGCCGGGATGGGAGCGTGCTGTGTGGCTTCGCCGCCGCCGATGGCCGAAAACTCTTCGAGAAAAAACTGGCCTCCGCCCCGCTCTTCGACGGCCTGATCGCCGCCGACGGCAAGCTCTTCGTCTCCACCGTGGACGGTCGAGTGGTGGCACTGGCACCGAAACGTTGAGCCGCGGCGTCCGACGCACCGCCGGAACCCGAAGGGTCGAGAAGGAGGTTCTGTGGGATGAAACTGCACGCTGCGTTTCTTGTTCTGGCGGCCTCTCTGGCCTGGCAGTGGGCGGCGGCCGGGGACGCTGCCGAGGGCGTTCTGGCGGCCAGCGGCTGTCGAGGTGGGCTGGTGGTCCATGTTGGCTGTGGCGACGGCGCATTGGTCGCTGCGCTCGCGGCGCGGCCCGGCTTCCTGGCTCATGGCCTGGCGACCGAACCCGCGGCCGTCGCCAGGGCGCGAGCCCAAATCCACAAGGCCGGCCTGGACGGAAAGGCCAGCGTGTCGTTGTGGAGGGGCGGCGCCCTGCCGTTCGTGGACAACCTGGTCAACTTGCTCCTTCTCGACGAGGGCGCGAATGTGGAGCGGTCGGAGGCTTTCCGCGTCGTCGCCCCTGGCGGAGCGGTCTGCACGCGGAGGGACGGGCGTTGGGAAGTGAGGCGAAAGCCCCGCCCAGGCGACCTCGACGAATGGACACATTACCTCCACGACCCGAGCAACAACGCCGTCGCACACGACCGCCAGGTCGGCCCTCCGCGCCACATGCAGTGGCTGGGGGAGCCGCTCTGGTCGCGCTACCACCACACCCTGGCGAGCATAAGTTCGGTGGTCTCGGCGGGAGGGCGGGTCTTCTACATTGCCGACGAGGCCACTTGTGCCTCGATGGCGGTGCCCGGGCGCTGGTCGCTGTTCGCGCGGGACGCCTTCAGCGGGGTGCTCCTCTGGAAGCGCCCGCTCCGCTCGTGGGCGTGGCACAAGCGGAAGTTCCGTTCCGGCCCCGTCCAGTTGCCGAGGACGCTCGTGGCGTCGGGCGAGCGGGTGTTCCTTCCGCTGGCCATAGACGCGCCGCTCTCGGCCCTCGACGCCGCCACCGGCAAGACCATCAGAACCTACCCCCAGGCCAAAGGCGTCGAGGAGGTTCTTTTCGCCGGCGGAACCCTCTTCGTGGTCGTTGGCCGGCCGGGGCCGGAACAGGCGGCTGTTGACCCGGCGCTCTCGAAACTCATCGGCTTTCCCAACCACAAGGCCATCGTGGCCGTCGAGGCGACCACGGGCCGGACCCTCTGGGAATGGGACGAGCCGAAAACCGCTCGCTACATGCCGCTCACCCTTGCGGTCCGCGGCGGGCGGGCCTTCTTCCAGGCCGGGGACGGGGTGGTGTGTCTCGACGCGAAGACGGGCAAGCAGCTCTGGGCCTCCGCACTCGCAGCCGACCCACCCAGGAAACAAAACGCCAAGAAAAGCAAAAGCCGACGCGCCCTCGGCAGGCGCTCCCCCGGCTGGGCAATGGCCACGCTGGTCGTTGCCGACGGCGCGGTGTTGCTTGCCGAGAAGGGGAAACTCACTGCGCTCGCCGCCGCCAACGGCAAGAGGCTCTGGGAGGCGCCCTGCCGCGACGGCTTTCGTTCCCCGCCCGACGTCTTCGTCATCGGCGGGTTGGTCTGGACGGGGCCGGCCTTCGACCAGGGACGCGACCTCCACACCGGTGAGGTAGAGAAGACCACGTCCATTCTGACCAAGCTCCGCACCGCGGGCCACCACCACCGCTGCTACCGCCAGAAGGCCACGGAGCGCTACATCCTCGAGAACTACCGCGGGGTGGAGTTCCTCGACCTCCTCGACAACGATCACTCCCGGAACAACTGGATTCGGGGCACCTGTCAGTACGGCGTGATGCCGGCCAACGGGCTTCTCTACGCGCCGCCACAGGCATGCGGGTGCTACATGGAGGGGCTGCTGCACGGTTTCTGGGCGGTGGCGTCGCGCCGCGAGAGCCGGCCGTCCTCGGCGGCCCCACGCCTCGAACGAGGCCCCGCGTGGGGCGGGTCGTGGCCCGCTGCAAGAGCCCAACCGACCGACTGGCCCACATATCGCCACGAGCCTCTGCGCAGCGGCTCGACCAGCCAGGCCGTCCCCGCCAAGCCCACGGTCCTCTGGCGGACGAGGCTCGGCGGAAAGGTAACCGCGCCGGTCGTTGCACAGGGAGCGGTGTTCCTCGCGCAAGCGGATGCCCATCGGGTCGTGGCGCTCGACCTCGCCAGCGGCAAGGTCCGCTGGGAGTTCGCGGCCGGCGGGCGGGTGGACTCGCCCCCGACGTTCCACGCGGGGCTGGTGCTCTTCGGCTGCGCCGACGGCTGGGTCTATTGCCTGCGCGCGGACGACGGCCAACCGGTCTGGCGCTTCCGCGCGGCACCCGAAGACCTCAGGACCGTGGCTCGCGACAGGGTGGAGTCGGTGTGGCCGGTCCACGGGAGCGTGTTGGTGCTCGACGGGGTGGCGTATGTGGCGGCCGGCAGGAATTCCTACCTCGATGGCGGGTTCTGGCTCTGGGGACTCGAGCCCCGCACGGGCAAGGTGGTGGCGCGCGGCCGCCTGGAGGGCAAACACCCCCGCGGCGCCGAGGGGGCCTCGCGCAAGCCGCCGCAGCGCTTCACCCAGAATGCCGTGGACGGCAAGACGCTCGAGGCGCCCGACCGCAGCGACGCCTTCTCGATGTTCGCCTGCCGCTCCGACGTGCTGGTCAGCGACGGCACGTCGGTCTTCCTCCACCACCTGCGCTTCAACCGCCAGTTGGAACTTCAGAAGAGCCTTGGCCGACACCTCTTCTCGACCAACCGGCTGCTCGACGGTGCCGAGAACCATCGTTGCCACTGGGTGCTGGGCACGGGAGATTTCCGCCGCTTGCCCGTGGCCTACTCGTGGATCGCCAATTCGCCCAGGAGTCGCTGGGGGGTGAGGCTGGCGCGGCCCTACGGTCTCCTGTTGGCCTTCGACGACCAGAGAGCCTGGGGCGTGCGGCGGCGGAACGGCTACCTGTTGTTTTCCCTACCCAATCGCCCGTTCTCGCCGAAGGAGAAGCCGACCCCGGACTTCCGCAAGGCGAGCGAGGTCGGGGAGGAGAAGTTCCTGTGGTCGTCGCCGCTTTCGTTCCGCCCCAGGGCGCTCGTCAGGGCAGGGAAGGCGCTCATCGTGGCGGGCGTGCCCCCGCTCGCCGGCGACGACCCGAAAAGCGTCGAGGCATTCGAGGGCCGCGACGGCGGGGTCGTGGCCGCGTATTCGACGGCCGAAGGCAAAAAACTCTGGGAGATGAAGGTCGAGGCGGCTCCCGCCTGGGATGGCGCGGCGGTGGCGGGCGGACGGCTCGTCCTGGCCGCGACCGACGGGAGCGTGATGGCGTTCGGGGCCGCTCGTTAGTGCTGGCTGAAGATGGAACGACGCCCCGGGGATAGGGTGTGGCCCCTGATTATGGGGATGGCGGCTCGAAGGGGCAGTAGGGGCAGGCCCCTGTGCCTGCCCCATCCGCGGATGTGGACGCCACTTGTTCGTAGTTCCGCCTTCAGGCGGTCGAGTCCTCCCCACCCGCCGCCGACGGGGCTATCGAGAACCCCATAATCAGGGGCCACACTCCCGGGGATAGGTCTCCGGCGGGGCGTCAGCGTTTTTCCCGGGCCACGGCTTGCGGCTCGCTCAATCGGCCTCGCAGGCCACTCTGAAGCCGATGAAGCCCATCTTGGGGAGCCACCACTTGCTCTTGGGCTCCTGAGGGTCCTCGTAGCGCCAGAAGGGCTCCTCGAAGGCCCTCGCCGCCGAGCGACAATCCTCAAGCGGGCTATTCCAGGCGCCGCCGCGGGCCACGTGGACCTTGCCCTTCTCCGGGCCCTTCGGGTCCCTGACTACGCCCTTCTTGGCGTCGGTGGCGTAGGCGTCGGGGGAGTAGAAATCGAGGACCCATTCCATGACGTTGCCGTGCATGTCGTAGAGGCCCCAGGGATTGGGCTTTTTCTGGGCGACCTCATGGGTCATCTCGTCCGAGTTATCCTCGTACCAGCCGTAGTCCTCGAGGTCGTCGG
>CAYYCI010000074.1:8850-11340 GCA_964470215.1 uncultured Planctomycetota bacterium | reverse complement strand
CGAGAGCCAGAACTTCGAGCGCGACTGGCGCTGGAAGAACCAGGGCTCGAGCGAGAAGGTCTTCCTGGAGGTCGGCTACCTCTGGAACCAATACCTGACGACTTTCACCCTCAAAGACGGCACGAAGGTCAGTGGCGACTGTTCCGGCCAGTTCTACATTCTCCTGACCGATGGGACGAAGACCAAGTGGTATCTCTACAAGCGCCACAGCGGCCGCGACAAGCCCCACAAGAAGCGCGACGAACTCGAACCCCTCGCCTACGTCCGCTCGGTCGAGTTCACCGACGACTTCCTCAAGAAAACCTCGGACGCCCAAGGAGGCGAGAAGTGATAATCGCCTACTTCGACCCGTTCTCGGGCGCTAGCGGCGACATGGTCCTCGGCGCGCTCCTCGACTCTGGCCTGTCGCTGCGGCGCCTGCGCCAGGAGTTGGCCCGCTTGCCCCTCGAGGGCTATTCGCTCTCGGCGCGCAAGATCGAGCGACACGGCATCGCCGCCACCAAGCTCACTGTGAAGGTCAAGAAGCCGCAGGGACACCACCGCCACCTGCCGGACATCGTGCGCATCCTGCGCCGTTCCGATCTACCGGGGGCCGACATTGCCCAGGCCGAGGCCGTCTTCGGGCGCCTGGCCGAGGCCGAGGCCAGGGTCCACCGTTGCGAGCTCGAGGAAGTCCACTTCCACGAGGTCGGCGCTGTGGATGCCATCGTGGACATCGTGGGGGCGGTGGTCGCGCTGAGACTCCTGGGCGTCGAGAAGGTCCTGAGCGGCCCGCTGCGGACAGGGACTGGCTCGGTGGCTTGCGCCCACGGGGTTTTGCCCGTGCCCGCGCCCGCCACGGCGGAATTGCTCCGCGGCGTGCCTTCCGTCGGGACCGACATTCAGGGCGAACTGACCACTCCGACCGGCGCCGCCCTCCTGACAACCCTCGCCGCTGGCTTCGGCCCCAGGCCCCCCATGGCGGTCCGCGCCGTCGGCTACGGGGCCGGCAGCGCCGAGCGCGACGAACTCCCGAACATCCTGAGGGTTTTCGTCGGAGAGGCCCTCGAGGCCGACGAGACCGACACCGTGGAGGTCATCGAGGCGAACCTGGACGACGTCCCCGGCGAGGTGGTCGGCCATGTGGTCGAGCGCGCTCTGGCGGCCGGCGCCCTCGATGCCTACGTCGCGCCCGTCTACATGAAAAAGAACCGCCCGGGAATGGTCGTTACCTTGATCGCTGAGGCTGCCGACGCGCCGCGCCTCGAGGAACTCCTCCTTGCCGAGACGACCACGTTCGGGGTCAGGCGCAATGCCGCCGTGCGGCGAAAACTCCGCCGCGAGTGGGCGACCGTCGAGACCCCATTTGGCCAGGTGCGCGTGAAGGTCGGCTACCTGGGCAAGCGCCTGGTGCAGGCGGCGCCGGAGTTCGAGGACTGCCGCCGCGCCGCCGACCGCCACAACCAGCCCCTCAGGGCCGTCTACGAGGCCGCCCTCGAGGCCTTCCACCGCTCGCAATGCTGACACACACCTTCCGCCACATCCGAGGCGTCGGAACCAAGATCGAACGCCGGCTCTGGCGAGAGGGCATCGGCGACTGGGACGCACTCTTCGCCAACGCCCACCGATTGCCGCGCCGGCTGGCCTGGAGGCTCGTGCCAGAGATCGAGAGTTCGCTCGAGCGCCTCGAGGCCGGCGACGCCGCCTGGTTTGCCCAGCGGCTGCCCGCCTCGGAACACTGGCGCCTCTTCCCCGAGTTCCGCCACTCGGTCGCCTACCTCGACATCGAGACGACCGGCATGGGCGGACCCGACGACTACATCACCGCCGTGGCCATCTACGACGGCGGGGCCGTCCACAACTACGTCCAGGGCGAAAACCTCTTCGACTTCCGCGACGAGATAGACCGCTACGACCTCCTGGTCACCTACAACGGCAAGTGTTTCGACCTGCCGTTCATCCGCAGTTATTTCGGCCATCCGATGCGCCACGCCCACATCGACCTGCGCTACGTCCTGGCGAGCCTGGGCTACCGCGGCGGGCTGAAGGGCTGCGAGCGACAACTCGGCCTCGAACGCGGAGAACTCGAGGGGGTGGACGGCTACTTCGCCGTTCTCCTGTGGTGGGACTACCTGAACAACGGCAACGAGCGCGCCCTCGAGACCCTCCTGGCATACAACTGCCTCGACGTCGTCAACCTCGAGGTTTTGATGGTCGTGGCCTACAACCTGAAGGTTGCGGCAACACCGTTTGGTGGCGAGCGGCAACTGCCGCTGCCCGAGCCACCGCCCCTGCCCTTCAGGCCGGACCCGGGGACGATCGCCCGGTTGAGGCAACGACTCGAGACCGCCTGCTATCCTTCCTGATCGCGTGCCTTCGATGAAACCGAGAGATTGCGCCGGGGGCCGTTCGCGCGTTTACCCCCTGTCACGGCCCACCTGCGGATTCCGAGGGTTCGAGACGGACCCCGAAATGCTCGGGGGCCATCGGTCCGCGTCCTGGGGAGATGAG
>CAYYCI010000074.1:0-8750 GCA_964470215.1 uncultured Planctomycetota bacterium | reverse complement strand
TGGTCCGCAGGGGAATAGAAGAATCGCGATAATCTGTGTTCGCAACCAACCGCCGCGAAGACGGCGCGCGGCCGCGCCGTCAATCAGGCGAGCCCTCCTCTCGCGACGCGATGCCCAGGGCCAGGCGCGCGGCAGCTCGGAAGCGACGGCAACGGCGACGGGCATCCAAAGCCGCCTCCCTGTTGGCACTTTCTCCCGGATAGCGAACTTCGACCCCAAAGGCGGTTAGGAATGCAAGATCCTCGCGGAAGTTCTCCCACTCGGGATGGATCGGCAACACGCTCTCCAGCAAGTCGAGGAGGTCGTGGGTCTTGACGAAGACGACTTGGTTCTCCTCAAGGATCGCCTTGAGGTATTTCTCAGCGCACTGCTGCGCGTGGAAACACGCCGCGTCGTAGTTCGGACTCTTGCGGGCGCGACATTCGCGCTCTGTGGTTGCGAAGTCGCCCTCAGCCTTTTCAATCCATTCGCGAGTGATCGGCTTCATAAAGGACCGTTCCCGTCTGGAGGATCTCGCGCAAGAACGTATCGCCCATAGCCAGGCGCTCGCGCACCTTTTCCGGCGTGCGCACGATCAAGTCCACAGGAAAACCGGGCCTGACCTTGAGCCGGATTTCCGCCGCCTTGGCGGCCGGCTTCCCCTCAAACGGCAGGATGACGAGAAGGTCAACATCGGAGCCCTCCCCGGCCGCGCCTCGCGCCTGGGAACCAAATAACACAATACGCTCTGGATGAAACTCCTGGGCGATCCTCTGGGCAAGCTCGATGATCCTGGTCGGGTCGACCATGCCTTCCTCTTTCTCACTCGACTATAGTCGCTCGGCGCCAGGGTTGTCAAGCACCACGCTTTGGCTTCAGCCGCGCGCCGGGTCCCGGCACTCCAAGGGCCTCTTTTGATTCTTGGGGTGGAGGTCCCCGAGCGAGGAGCGCGTAATAAGGAAGGTGATCACGGTCGCCCTAGGCGCTCGAGTGCCTCGATGATCGTCGGCTCGGCGGCCTCGTCGGGGAGTTGGCCCAGGGCCTCGAGGGCTCGGAGTGGCGGGAAGGCGCGCTCGCCCACCCGGAGGTAGAAGGCGTTGGCGCGGGCGCGGTCGCCCCGGAAGGTCTCGCGCGCCCACTCGCTCATCAGCCCTTTTCGGCAGGCGCGCTCGAGGATGGTGTGGCCGTAGAGGATGTAGGCGCCGCGGCGGAAGTCTTCCGCGAAAGGGCGCAACTCGGGGGTCTCGAAGCCGTCCACCACCTTCTGGCCGTAGTTGTTCATTTCGGTCCCGACGCTGAAGATCAGGTGGCGCTTTCGGGCGGCCTGGACGATTTCGGCGAGTTTGCGGGTCTTGAGGCGCTTTTCCTCGGGGTCGGGGATGTTCCAGTTTCGGTCGGGGACGATGTTCATCGCTATGCAGCCCATCGCCAGGTGCCAGTCGAGGAGCTGGTCGGGGTCGGCCTCGCCGGCGCGGGTGCCGTCGAGCCAGGTCGAACAGGGTATCGCTCCACACTCGGCGATTGCTCGTGCGACCTCGCCGATGGGCGGGAAGGTCTCGGGGGTGGGCTGCACGTAGCCCGGCCCGCCTTTCTTCATCAGTTTGCGGCGGATCGCCGTGCGGAACCTGGCGGTGTCGCCGAGCAGGCCGAGTATCTCCTCGACCCCCAGACCCGTCCGCTCCGACCAGTAGGCCGCCAGGTCGCGCGGGTTCGGGAACATCTCGCGCGCCTTGGTGTCCATCACCGCGAGCATGTGGCGCTCGGTGGCGTTGCCCGAGGGGGTGAGGGGGAGGACATCGGCCTCGTAGTCTATCGTCACGGGCGCGATGACGGGTCGGAGGCGTTCGAGCATGGCCTCGTTTCGCGCCCTGGCGCCCGCGCGCATCCGCTCCAGGCAACTCGCCGCGTTCGAGCCAGGCTCGGGAAGGCGGGTGAAGCCGGTGCCCATGAAATAGAGGACGCCTGGCTCCCCAGGCGAGGAGAACTCGCGGTCGGGGAACTCGTGGGCGAAGACCCGGGTCTCGAGGGCCACGTTGGTGCGAACTGCCAACACTTCCCCGGCCTCGAACATCTCCCCCATGGCGTCCAGGACGTCGAAGTCCACCGAGCCGGCCACGTCGAGGCCCCGCTTCTTGGCCTCCCAGACTATCCGCGAGGGCGACCAGTTGCGGTAGTTGAAGGAGAAGAAGGTGTGGAAATGGACGTTGACCATCCCTTTGAGCGGGGGCATGGCGATCTTGCCGGAGGCCGCGAGTTCGGCGAGGGCCGCGAGGGCCTCGCGCCGCCGCGCGCGGTCGAAGTCGTTGAGTTGCTCCTCGCGGGTCGCTATCTCGTTCTCCAACTGCGTTCCCTCTCTCAGGATATCAGGCGGCGGTGGAGTTTGAGTGTCTTTTCGGCCATCTCGCTGATCCTCACGCTCTGGTGGCCGCGGAGGCTGGTCTCGAGGGTGTCGTTGAGCCGCTCGGTCCAGCGCGAGGGGATGCCTTTGGCTCCGAGGGCCATCCCCATGATCGAGCCGACGGTGGCCCCGTTGCAATCGGTGTCGAAGCACGGCTGGACGGCCCGGCAGACCGACTTTCCGAAATCCCCGTCGCCCCACAGGAGCGCGATGGCCACGATGGAGGCGTTCGAGACGGTGTGGCACCAGTGGTGGCGGTTGTGTTCGTCCCAGCGGCGGTGGAGCATCTCGACGGCCTCGTCGTAAGAGAGGCCGTCGCGGAACCACTCGCAGACCTCGCTGATGGCCTCGTGCAGGCGGCTGGTGCGCGGGATTTCGCTCAGGCCGATGTGCACTAGCGCCGCAGGCTCCGGGCACCAGGCCGCCGCGGCGATCATCGCCGCCACGAACATCTCGCCGTAGATGCCGTTTCTTATGTGGCTGATGGAGGCGTCGCGCCAGGCCCACGCTGCCGCCCGCTGGGGACTCCCGGCGGCCAGGTAGCCGAAGGCGTCGGCGCGAATCTGGGCCCCGATCCACTCGCGGCACGGGTTCCGCCACGAGGCGCTATGGGGCGGCTGCACCCCCATCGCCAGGTTGCGGTAGGCGATCCGCTCGGCCGTGCAGGTCGAGAGGAGTGGCAGGTTAGCCAGCCAGAACTGGGCCACGTCGGCGGGAGTGAAATCCGGCCCGTGCCGCTCGACGATCAGGTAACCCGTCACCGTGTAGTTCGTGTCGTCGTCAACGGGCATGCGGTCGAGTTTGTCGAACCACTTGCGGGCGGCCAGGCGCGGGTGTTTCTCCCGCGCCTTGCCACGGACGCCGAAGCGGATGTAGTGGTCCAGGGGCCACTGGCGGGAGAGTTTCAGGAAGTCCCACAGTTCGGCCGTGCGGACGCCTTCGACTGGCTTACCGAGGAGGCATCCCGCGCAGCGGCCCAGCCAGGCGCCCAGGAACTTGTCGGCGAGGACCCTCGTGGGCAGGCGCGAGCGGAAGGCGCGCGGCCCCCGCTGGCGGAGTTTTCGGATGGCGCCCAGGCCCGAAGGCTCGTCGAAAGGGAAATCCTTCCTCTGGGGGAGTTTCTGGGCGTCGTCGAGGAGTTTCGCCGCCGCGCTCTGGTTGCGCGGCAGGGCAAGTTTCTCGTCGCCGAGGCGCATCAGGCGCCGGAAGCGGCTCATCAAGGGCCTGGGGTCCTTGCCCTCGTCGCGGAGTTGTTCGAGTTCGATCGCCAGGTCCGCCGCCGAGAGCCAGAGCCAGGGGATGCGCACTTCGGTTGCCACGGCTCGCTCCTTTCGCCCTGGTGGTTGTGAGGCATTCTACGGGCCCCCAATCGAGGACGCAAGCCAGCCGGGGCGTGTGGGCTTTGGCACGCTTTTGTGCAACGTGGATTCCCGAGGCGTCGGCGCCACTTGATTTTTCCAAATCAAGTTCTAACATATGGTCTGTCGTTTTGGCTGGCGTCTTCGCGCTGCTGGTTTTTTGGAGGTGTAGCATGCGTCGATGCATGGTGGCCGGGATCCTCATTGCGGTGGCCGCTCTGGCGGCGCCCTGGGCGTTGGCAGGCGAGCAACCCCCACCACCACCCGCCGAACAGCCCGCCTCACCACCCCCGCTGCCGCTCCATTCGATCGAGGGCTTCAGCGGGGTCTTTCTCACCGAGACGGCCTACCTCGCTAACCTGCCAGAAGGAGAAGGGTGGTTCGGCAAGCCGAGCGTCGCAATCTCCGGCGCCCGGATCAACGAGAAGGAACTCTTCTCGGCGACGGCGACGATGAACTTCTTCCGCCGCTTCGAACTCGGCCTCTCATACATGAACCTCAGCCTCGGCGACTGGGACAACGACGTCGAGGCCGCCACCGGGGCCAGGATCAGCGACGGGGATGTGCCTCTCTACACCGTCGGCCTGCGCTGCCTGGTCCTGCGCGAGGGCGAGTTCGACACCACCTGGATACCCGCCGTGACAGTGGGCGCGAGGTGGAAGAAGAACGCGAACATTGACAACATTGACCGCGACCTCGGCGGAGTGGTCACGGGCCTGGGCCTCGACGACGACGATGGCCTCGACTTCACGGTGATGGCCAGCAAGACCTTCGCGGGCGTTCTCCCCAAGCCCTTCATTCTCTCGGCAGGCCTGCGGGCGACCGAGGCCATCCAGGCCGGCTTCCTCGGCTTCGACGACGACTACCACGTGGTCTTCGAGGGCAACGCCATCTTCTTCATCCTCGACAACCTGGTCCTCGCGGCCGAGTATCGCCAGATGCCGCGGACGATGAAGCGCCTGGGCAAACTGGTCCGACGCGAGGACGACTGGTGGTCCCTCGCCCTCGGCTGGGTGGTCAACAGCCACATGACGGTCACTGCCGGCTTCGCCCACACCGGGCGGGTGCTCGACGAGAGCGACAGTTTCGTCCCCCTCTGCCAACTCAAGTGGGAGTTCTGACGAGGGGAGCCTGAAACCTATCCGAGACACTGCGGGGCGTGGCGAGGCTGCGTCCCGCAGTGCTTTTTTGTGGACGCGGCAAGCGGCCGGTGGCTTGCCAGGCGGTCGCGTCAGCGATAGGATGGCGAGAGGAGGCTTCGGAGGAACAGCGATGCTGATCGGCGAAGGCTACGAGGACGAGCCCCTGGGCGAAGAGAAGGTGCGGGAACTGGTCGCCCGCGGCCTCGAAGAGGCCGAACTGCGCGACAAACGCGTCCTGGTCATAATCCCCGACAGCACCCGCACCGCTCCAATCCCGCTCTTCTTTAGATTGTTTTGCGAAGTCATCGGCCCGAAGGCCCGCAAGCTCGACTTCCTCATCGCGCTCGGCACCCATCCGCCCATGGCGCCGGAGAAGATTGATGCCCTCGTGGGCATGAGCGCGGGGGAGCGAGCCGAGCGGTTCCCCGGCGTCGAGATATTCAACCACGAGTGGGACAAACCCGACTGCCTGGCGACCATCGGCACCATCACGGCCGACGAGATCGACGAAATCTCAGAGGGCCTCATGCGCGAGGACGTCCCCGTCGCGCTCAACCGACGCATCCTCGACTACGACCTCCTGATCATCTGTGGCCCGACCTTCCCCCACGAGGTCGTCGGCTTCTCGGGCGGCAACAAGTACCTCTTCCCGGGAATCGCCGGCGCCGAGATCATCAACTTCTTCCACTGGCTCGGGGCCGTGATCACAAACCCGGTGATAAACGGCACGAAGTGGACGCCCGTCAGGCGCGTGGTGGACAGAGCCGCGGCAATGGTCCCCGTCCCGAGGTTGTGTTTCAGCCTGGTCGTTCTCTTCGACGAACTTCGCGGTCTCTACATCGGCACGCCCGAAGAGGCTTTCTCGGCCGCGGCCGACCTCTCGGCAAAACTCCACATAGTCTACAAGCCCCGGCCGTTCCACCGCGTGCTCTCGATCGCCCCGAAGATGTACGACGACATCTGGACGGCCGGGAAGTGCATGTACAAACTAGAGCCGGTCGTGGCCGACGGGGGCGAACTGGTCATCTACGCACCCCACGTGGACGAAATCTCATATACCCACGGCCGCATCCTCGACCGCATCGGCTACCACGTGCGCGACTACTTCCTCAAACAGATGGGCCGCTTCCGGGACGTCCCGCGCGGCGTCATGGCCCACTCCACCCACGTCAAGGGCATCGGCACCTTCGAGAACGGGGTCGAGCGCCCCAGGGTCAACGTCGTCCTGGCAACCGCCATTCCGCAGGAACGGTGCCGCCGCGTCAACCTCGGCTACCGCGACCCCGCGACCATAGACATCGAGGAATACCGCGACCGCGAGGACGAAGGCGTCCTGTTGGTGCCCAAGGCGGGCGAGATGCTCTACCGCCTCGCCGACGGCTCCGTCCCACGAATCCCCTGAGGCCCTGCCGGACGCTCGGCTCGATCACCGACAAGCCTACCTGTGCCCTGGGAATCGGTAGCGTTCCGCCCCGATGCCGGCTCTTCCGTTTGGGATGCTCGCGCGGTATGCTAGTGAGCGTTGGTCGGATGGCCAGAGGTCGGAGGAACAGGTGCCAGTTAACATCTTGCTGACCGGCCCGCCAGGGATAGGGAAGACGACCGCGATCAAGCGCGTGGTCGAGCGTCTGGTCGGCTTGCGCCTGGTCGGTTTCACGACCGACGAGGTGCGGGTCGGCGGACGCCGCCGCGGTTTCAAAGTCCTCACCCTCGACGGGCGCGAAGGCATACTCGCCGACGTCGCCTTCCGAAGCCGGTGGCGGGTAGGACGCTACGGGGTTGACCTCGAGGGCTTCGAGCGGCTCGTCTGTCCGATCCTCGAGGGCGGAGCCGACGATGCGGACGCGGCGGTGATTGACGAGATAGGGAAGATGGAGTGTTTTTCGCCGAGGTTCTGCCGCGCTGTCGAGCGCCTGGCCGACGCACCCATTCCAATGGTGGCGACCATCGGCGCCCGGGGCGGCGGCCTGATCGCCGACCTGAAGCGGCGCAGCGACGCCGCGCTGATAGTCTTGACCCACGCCAACCGCGACCAGGTTCCAGCGGAAGTGGCCGCGCTGGTGCGAGAGGCGGTCGAACGACCATGAGCACCCGCGATGCCAGGGAATTGGTCGAGGAACATCTCTGGGGCTACGCGCCGCGCGCCGAGGGCCTGGCCTTTTCGCCCGAGCGAATCATCCTCACCCGTGGCTCACTGGCCACAGGCGCCCGCAGGCGCTTCGTCGAGGCGATCTGTCGCCTCTTTCGCTCCGCGAGGGTCGTCGAGGCGCTCGACAGAAACCACATGCAACTCAGCGGCTTCCTGCCGCGCGGCGACGCCGCCCGGCGCGAGGCAGGCCGCCGGACCCTGGTCGTGGGGGCCATCGCCAACCCGCTACGACGCTCCCAGGAGAGGGGCATCGTCTGTCCCAACTACTTCCACTTCTCGACCACCGCCTTTTGCCCCTACGGCTGCGCCTATTGCTACCTGGCGGGGTCGTGTTCCACCGTGGTCGCGCCCGTGCTCAAGGTCTTCGTCAACCTCGAGGATGTCCTCGAGGCCATATGCCGCCGGGCGCGAACCCTCTCACGCCCGGAGAGTTTCTACCTCGGGAAACTCCAGGACGCGCTGGCGCTCGACCCCCTGACCGGCTTCTCGAGGGTGCTCGTTCGGTTCTTCGCGGGCCAGCCGCGCGCGCGGCTGGTCATGCTCACCAAGAGCGATTGCGTGGGCAACCTCCTGGACCTCGACCACGGCCGACACACCGCCGTCTCGTGGAGCGTGAATCCCAGCGAGGTCTGCGTCAAGTTCGAGGCAGGCGCGCCGCCCCTTGCGCGGCGACTGGCTGCCGCGCGCGCATGCCAGCAGGCGGGCTACAAGATCCGCTTCGTCATAATGCCCGTCCTCCCGGTGCCACAGTGGCGGCGGGCCTACTCCGAACTGGTCCGGAGCCTCTGCGACGGCCTCGAGCCACAGCGCCTGACCATCGGCGGGATATGCAGTTATCCGGGAGCGCTGCGGCTGACACGCCGGGCGCTCGGGGCGGACAACCTGGTCAACACGACAGTCGCCGGAACCCCCTCACCAGACGGGCGGCGACGCTTCCCCCGCCAGTTGCGGGCGGAACTCTACCGCCACATCCTCGACGAGGTCAGGGCGAGGATGCCCGGGGTGTCGGTTGCCCTTTGCCTCGAGGAGCCGGAGGTCTGGCGCGCCGTCGGCCTGGACCCCGGGCGCCCCGCGTGCAACTGCCAGTGGTGAGCGGCTTACTTCGGCGGGTCTTTTGGCTCGCGCCCTGCGGCCCAGTAGAAGCCCCTGACCATCAGCCGTTGCCAGGCCGGGTTGGTCCAGGCCTCGCGGCCGTGGCCGTTGGCGCTGTAGAAGACGCGGCCCTTGCCGTATTCCCTCACCCAGGCCATCTCGCGCTTCTCGCCGCGCTCGGTCATGCTGGCCAGGAAGTGGAGCTTGACGCCCTTGTAGTACCTGTGGCGATAGCTCTCGTCGGTGATCTCGAAAGGCCCGAGGCCCTTCGTTATCGGATGGTCAGGATCATCAATCGCAACGGTGAACTTGCCACGCCCGTGGCCGGCGAACCGCCCCCCGAGCATCTCCCAATAGGCGTCCGACTTCTTGAAGGAGTCGCTGGCCGAGTGGGCGCCGACGAAGCCTCCGCCGTTGCGGACGAACTCCAGCAGCCCCTTCTCCTGCGCCGGGTCGGTGAAGTTGAGGCGCGAGCCGTAGAAAAACACCACATCGTACTTCTTGATGTTCTCCGCCTTGAGTTCGTTGAGGTCGCGCGACATGGTGACCTCGAAGTCGCCTGTCTTCTCCAGGACGCCGGCGAGGATCGGGAGGTGAGCCTTCCAGTTGTGGCCCCCGCCCTGGAGCATGAA
>CAYYCI010000073.1:0-11350 GCA_964470215.1 uncultured Planctomycetota bacterium | reverse complement strand
AATACGGGCGAAAACACCGTCTCGGTGGTTGACCTGGGGACCCAGACCGAGAAGTTCAGGGTCCGGATGGTCCGCGAGCCGATTTTTGTGGCCGTGACGCCCGACGAGGCGAAGGTGATTGTAAGCAACGCGTTGGCCTTCGGGCCCGCGACCGAGAGCACGACGGCGGCGTCGGTGAACATCTTCGATGCGGACACCGCCGAGACAGGCGCCACGGTGAAACTGCCGGGTGGCTCGACCAATTGCCGTTGCGTGGCGGTCTCGCCCGACGGCAAGTGGGCATTCGTCGTCCACGGCGTCTCGCGGTTCCAGGTCCCCACCACCCAACTCGAACGCGGGTGGATGAACACATCGGCTCTCTCGGTCATTGACCTGACGAACGACAACCTCTACGCCACGGTCCTTCTCGACAGCGTGGACCTGGGTGCGGCGGACCCGTGGGGGCTGGCGCTCTCGAGGGACGGGAAGTTCCTGTGGGTGAGCCTGAGCGGGGTGCATGAAGTGGCGCGCATCGAGGCCGCCCGCCTGGTCGAGATGCTCGGCGGAAAGGTGGCCGACAACTACGCCCGCTCCCTCGGCAGTGCCAACGTCAATCCCTGGGTGAGTATCAAGAAAGACCCGAAGACCCGCTACGAACTCGTCAACGACCTGATGGCAATGTACTTCGCCGAACTGATCCAACGTTATCCTTCCGATGGCAAGCGATTCCTGGTGCGTCTGGGCGAGGATCGCTCCTCGAGCAAAGGCCCGCGGTGCATCGCGCTGAGCCCCGATGGAAAACAACTCCTCGTGCCTAACTACTATGGTGGCACGGTGACCGTGCTCGACACCGCGAGCGGCAAGTTGATCAAGGCGATCGCCGTCGGCGAACAGCCCGAGCCCGACGTGGTGCGGAGGGGCGAGACCATCTTCCACGACGCCAGCATCTGTTTCCAGCACTGGCAGAGTTGCGCCACCTGCCACCCCAACGGCCGGATGGACGGCCTGCGCTGGGACCTCCTCAACGATGGGATGGGGAACCACAAGAAGACCCGTTCGCTTCTCTATTCGCACAAGATGGCGCCGGTGATGTCCATGGGCGTTCGCGCGAAGGCCGAGGTGGCGGTCCGGGCGGGCTTTCACCACATCCTTTTCGCCGTCGTTTCGGAGGAAGTGGCGAGTGCGGTGGACGAGTATCTGAAGTCGCGCGAGCCCGACCCGAATCCCTATCGCAGGCCCGACGGGAAACTCACGGAGGCTGCCCGGCGCGGCAAGAAAATCTTCGAGGGCAAGGCCGGGTGCGCAACCTGCCACAACGGGCCGCTCTACACCGACATGAAGCCCTACGAGGTGGGCACCCGCGGCCCCTACGACCGCGAGGGCGACAAGTTCTACACCCCGAAACTCATCGAGCTCTACCGCGTGGCGCCGTACCTCCACGACGGTCGCGCCGCCACCATCCGCGAGGTGCTGACGAAGTTCAACAACGGAGACCGCCACGGCGTGACCTCTAGCCTCACAAAGCAGGAACTCGACGACTTGGTCGCCTATCTGAAATCGCTGTGAGGCGCCGCCGCGGGTGGCCGCGACGATTCAAAGGGGCCGATAGGACCACGGAATGTTGCGAAAGGTCTCGCGTCACGGCGCCGGCTACTCGGTGGCCGACCTCAACAAGGTTCGATACGTCTTCGTCAGCGCGGTTTCCCCGGACGGCTCGGACCTCCCTGACCAGACCCTGGGTGCGCTGGAGACCGTGGGCCAGGTGATCCATGAGGAAGCGACCCTCGGAGCGATCGTCCGCCAGGCGGTTTTCGTCCGCGAGCCGGCCGAGATCGAGCCCTGCTGCGATGTGATCCATGAGTTCTACGGGCCCGACCTCCCCGCTACCACCTACGTTGTCCAGCCCCCCTGCGAGGGCCGTCGCGTGGCCATCGAGGCCTGGGGGGTGAGCCGGCGAAGCGGGGATCTCGAGATCGAGCGGGTGTCGGAGAATCTGGTAATTCTCCACCACGACGAGATAGCCTGGGCACACTGTGCCGGCATCCGTGCCGATGCCCCGCCCGGGGCGGTCCACGAGCGCTCACTCGGAGCGTTCGCGGCCATGCGCGACCTGTTGGCCGACCACGGTTTCGCGTTCGACCAGGTGGTCCGAACCTGGCTCTACCTGGGCGACATCGTCGGCCCGGAGGGCGACGGCCAGCGCTACCAGGAGTTGAACCGCGCCCGCGCCGATTTCTACCACGGCACGCGCTTCCTGGCCAGATTCGTCCCACCGACCTTCGACGGCGCGATTTACCCCGCCAGCACGGGCATCGGAGCGCGCGGCTCCGAGGTCACCATGGGCTGCATCGCCCTCTCGACCGCGCGCGACGACATCCGCGTCCTGCCGCTCGAGAACCCGGTCCAGACCCCGGCATTCCACTACGAGGCGCATCACAGCCCCCACAGCCCACGCTTCTCGCGGGCTGTGGCGATAGTGGGGCGCGAGGCTTGTGCGATCCTCGTCTCGGGCACCGCGAGCATCGTCGGCTCAGAGACGTTCGCCCCGACCGACGTGGGCGCCCAGACCCAGCGCACCCTCGACAACATCGCCGCCCTGATTTCGCCTGAGAACTTCGCCCGCTACGGCATTCGGGGGGTCGGGGCCGCCCTCGGCGACCTGGCCCTCGCCAGAGTTTACGTCAAAAGGCCCGAGGACTATCCCACCGCCCGCGCGGTTTGCGACGAGCGGCTGGGCGAGTTGCCCGTGGTCTTCGCTATCGCTGACGTCTGCCGCCCGGAACTCCTCGTCGAGATCGAAGGCGTCGCGGTCGTCCCCATCCACCGCTGAACCCCCACCCACAGCGGCTGGCACGGACGAACACGGACTGACACGGACTGACACGGACGGTTAGCCCGGCGGAGCTGTACGCCGCAGAGACCGCGGAGAGAAGCGAGCGCTCGGGATTTGGGCTTCGCGCGAATGCTTCGCTGAGAGGACACAAGGGGAGGAGGGTTATCGCCCCGGGGTCTCACCCGACGATGGTCTGCCGAATGGTCCCTCGATCCACAGGAGAGATGACGCCCCGCTCGGTGATGATCCCTGCGATCAGCGAGGCGGGAGTGACGTCGAAGGCGGGATTATAGACTGCGACGCCGTCGGGAGCGGTCTGCCGTCCGAAGCCGTGGGTTACCTCGCGCGGCTGGCGCTCCTCGATCGGAATCTCCTCTCCGGTCGCTAGCGACAGGTCGAAAGTCGAGGAAGGAGCGGCCACGTAGAATGGCACGCCGTGTTCGCGGGCGAGGATGGCCACGGTGTAGGTGCCGATCTTGTTGGCCGTGTCGCCGTTGGCCGCGATGCGGTCCGCGCCGACGACCACCAGGTTGACCTTCCCCTGGCGCATGACCACCGCGGCCATGTTGTCGCAGATGACCGTGACCTCGACCCCGCTGTGCATGAGTTCCCAGGCGGTCAAGCGAGAGCCCTGGAGGAGGGGCCGGGTCTCGTCGGCGAAGACCCGCAACCTCTTGCCCTGTTCGTGGGCGGCGTAGATGACGGCCAGGGCCGTGCCGTAGTCGGCCGTCGCCAGGCCGCCGGCGTTGCAGTGGGTGAGGATGCCGTCGCCGTCGCGGACGAGTTCGGCGCCGTGGCGGCCAATGGCGCGGCACATCTGGCGGTCCTCCTCGAAGATCGCGAGGGCCTCGTCCAGAAGCCGCTCCTTGAGCACGGGGATGGTCATGTGGCGGCTCTCGTCGGCCACGCGCTTCATGCGCTCGAGCGCCCAGAAGAGATTGACGGCGGTGGGGCGCGAGGTGGCCAGGTAGTCGGTGGCCCTGGCCAGGTCCGCGCGGAAGTCCTCGTAGTTCGTCGCCTGGGAGTTCTGGACACCGAGAATCGTGCCGAATGCGGCGGCGATGCCGATGGCCGGCGCGCCCCGCACCCGCAAGACCTTGATCGCCTCCCACATTGCCTCGACGCTGCGCACCGCGATCTGGCGATACTCCACCGGGAGGAGCGTCTGGTCTATCATTCGCACGTGGCCGTCAACGTCGCCAACCCATTCGATTGTCGGGACAGGCAATTCCCTTCCCCCTCTAGAGCACTCGGTCGGGCGTTGGCTTCCCGGAGAGTTCCTCGAGGAGGTCCTTGCGCATCTTCACGACGTACTCGACCAGCGAACCGCAGGCAGATGCCGTCGCGGCGAACGCCAGGAACCAAACCGCCTGCCACGGGGCGTCGGCCAATGCCAGCGGCACGAGCAGGTAGAGCATGAAGGTCTTGAGTTTGCCGAAGGCCGCTATCGGCAGTGGCCGTCGGCGCCACGCCGACACCACTCTGAGGAACAACACCAGGAGTTCTCTGGCGCCGATGAGCGCCGCGGCCCACGCCGGCGAACGCCCCATCGCCCCCAGCACGATCAACATCGTGCACAGGAAAACCTTGTCGGAGGTCATGTCGAGGAGCGCGCCGAAGGGCGAGGCTCCGCCGCAGCGGCGCGCCAGCGGGCCATCCACGAAGTCGCTCAACCCCACCGCTATAGCCAGAACCAGGGCCACCGGCCGGCTGCCCTCGTACCACGCAAGGATCGCCACCACGGGCGTCAGCACGAGCCTGGCGGCCGAAATCGCGTTATGAGCCGGTATGCTCCACTTCACTTCGGCGGTGCCTCCAGGACAAAGGTTACCGGGCCGTCGTTGACCAGTTCCACGTTCATCATGGCTCCGAACTCTCCGGTTTCGACCTGGTAGCCAAGTTGGCGGAGGCGCCCGCAGAAGTAGTTGTAGAGCCGCGTCGCCTCCTGGGGGTCGGCTGCGCGGTCGAAACTCGGCCGCCGGCCCTTGCGGCAATCCGCGCAGAGGGTGAATTGCGAGACCACGAGCATCGCCCCGCCGACCTCCCGACACGAGAGGTTCATCTTCCCGTCTTCGTCGTTGAAAACGCGCAGGGCGGCGATCTTCTTCGCCAGGAAGTCCGCTTCGGCATCCCCGTCGCCCCTGTGCACGCCCAGCAGGACGAGCAACCCGCGCCCGATCCTGCCGGTTATCCTGCCGTCCACCTCGACCGAGGCCCGGCTGACCCGCTGGATGACCGCGATCATCTCAGTCCCAGTTTCTCGTGGACCTGGCGTTCGCTGACGGCCACATCGTCGGCGAGTTTCTTCTTGTAGGCGACGAGGCGTTCGCGGAGCGCCGCGTCGCTAAGCGCGAGGATTTCCACCGCGAGGATGGCGGCGTTGGCCGCGCCGCTGCGCCCCGCGCCCATCGTGGCCACCGGCACCCCGCGCGGCATCTGGGCAATCGAAAGCAGCGAGTCGAGGCCCCCGGCCAGTTTCGTCTCCATCGGCACGCCAATCACCGGCAAGGTGGTCTTCGCCGCGATGACCCCGGGCAGGTGTGCGGCCTTGCCCGCTCCAGCGATGATGACCGCGAAGCCTTCCGCCTGGGCATTCTCGGCGAACGACGCCACGCGGTCCGGGCACCGATGTGCCGAGAGGACCCGAACCACGTGTGGTATGGCGAACTCCTCGAGGATGGCGATCGCCTCGGACATGGCCTCGAGGTCCGACGCGCTGCCCATCACCACGGCGACTCGTGCCACGCCGAACTCCTTTCCGGGGATGGCCTTGACGCGGGAAATATAGCAGAAGCCCCCACCAGGCGCAAGGAAGGCAGCGGCGACGGCGTCGTGGGCTAGAGAGGACGCCCAGATGGTCCGACTTTCGGCTTCTTGACAGGTCCCGCCTTCAGCATATACTGTGTGGCGCCCCCCCTCCGGACGGAGCGCTTCGAGCGATGCGTCTGATCATCATCGAGGGACCGAACAGCGGGAGCGTCTTCTGGCCCGAGGGTGACCGGTGCACCATCGGCCGAGCACATTCCAACAACATCGTCCTCTACGACCGCCGTGTCTCCGCCCACCACGCCATCATCGAACCTACATCCCACGGCCCGACCATACGCGACCTGGGAAGCTCGAACGGCACCTACGTCAACGGTCGTCTTGTTTCGACCTCGCCGCTGATGCCCGGCGACACGATCCAGGTCGGCGACACGGTCTTGGCTTTCGAGCGGCTCCCTTCCGAGGCGGCGGCGGAGGTCTCGCTCACAGTCGCCGAGGCCAGCGGCACGACCACCGCGGTGGTCCGGGCGACCGCCAGCGAGGAGGACTCTACCCGCATCCTCGCTCCCAGTCCACCGCGCCAGGACCCAGAGTCGCTTCGGGAGGAACGCCGAAGGCTCCTGGCGCTCTGCCGGGTGGCGACCACGATGAACTCCGTCCGCGAGACACGCCAACTCCTGACGCGCGTCCTCGAGGAGATCTTCGAGGTCTTCGAGGCCGAGCGCGGCTTCATCCTCCTGCTCGAGGAGGAGACCGGCGAGCTGAAGCCAGCCGCCATGAGGGTCAAGCACCCCTCCTCCCAGCCCGAAGAGGTCGTCATCAGCCGCACCATCGCCAACCAGGTCCTCGAGAACGGCGAGGCGGTTCTCAGTTCCGACGTGAGCCTCGACGAACGTTTCGCGGCCGCCGAAAGCCTCGTCGCCGCGGGCACCCGCTCTGCAATGTGTGCCCCACTGCGAGGCCGCGAACGAATCCACGGCATCATCTACCTGGACAACGCTGGCCGCTCCCAGGCATTCACCCCACGCGACCTGCCGCTCCTGAACGCCATGGCGAGCCAACTGGGCATCGCCCTCGAGAACGCGCGCCTGGTCGAGGCCCGACTGGCCGACGAGCGCTTCGCCGCCATCGGCCAGGCCGTGGCCGGCCTGTCCCACTACATCAAGAACATCCTGGCCGCCATGCAGGGCGGCGCCCAACTGGTGGACCGTGGCCTGAAGCGAAACGACCTCGAGGGCCTCCGCCGCGGCTGGCAGGTCGTCCGACGCAACGAAAGCCGAATCGCCGACCTCGTCCTCGACATGCTCAACTACTCCGGCGCGTCCGAGCCGCTCTTCGAGGACTGCGACCTGAACGACCTGGTCGGCGAACTCGCCGAATCCATCGGCTCACGCACCAGGAAGCAGATCGCAGTCGAGCGCGAACTCGACCCCGACCTCCCCACCGTCCAGGCCGACCCCGACGCCATCCATCGTTGCCTCGTCAATCTCGTGGCCAACGCCATTGACGCCCTGCCCGAGGAAGGCGGCAGAATCCGCTTCATCACCCGCCACTGCCCCGAGCAGAGCGTCGTCCGCATCGGAGTGGCCGACAACGGCTGCGGCATTGACCCCGAAATCCTCCCCAATATCTTCGAGGTCTTCGTCACCACCAAGGGAGCCAGGGGCACGGGGCTCGGTCTCGCGGTGGTGAACAAACTGGTCGAGGAACACGGCGGGAAAGTCGAGGTCGAGTCGGAACCAGGGAAAGGCACGACCTTCTGGCTCGTCCTCCCGCTCATCCGCCGCCCCGAGGCCGAAGAACTCCGCGAGGCGCGCGCCGCAGGCCCTCGTCCCTGAGCACCGAGCCATGCCACAACAACTCCCCAGACGGTTCATCGTCCCCGCTGCCTCGACCATCGTGGCTCTCGTTGCTGCGGCCCTCTCGATCTCATCGGCAGCGGCGACCACCCACGCATCACCCGCACGGGCGGCGACCACCTTCCTGGTGATCGAGGCGGTGGTCGTGGCGGTGGCTATCCCGTTGCTCCAATCCAGCCTCGGCGCCGAGGTGCGGGGCCTGGCGCACAGAGCCTTCGCCGTGGGTTCATGCCTTTCGTTGGCGGTTGCGTGTCTGGTGCTCTCACGGTGGGCGGCAACACTGCCGTGGGCGACCCTGACTCCGTGCCAACTCATCCTGGTGGCTTTCGCGGCTCTCCTCTGGGCGCTTGGCGCAGCCGCGCGAACCCTCGGAGCAACACCGCCCTGGCCGCAATTGATCGCCTCGGCCGTGGGCCTGGCGATGGTCGGCGATGTCTTCTTCGCCAACCCGATAATCGAGACCGTCGGGCCCGGCCTCAGGCTCGCGGCGGTCGCGTTCGCCCTCTGGGCGAACCCCTGGCTCGCCGCAGCGGGGAGCATCCTCGAGGCCGACCCCGTGCGAACCGCCGCCCTCTACCGCTTCTCGGTCATCCCCGAGTACGCCTTCCGCTACCCCGCAGCGTCTCTGAGCCACCCCGCCGCCCGCGCCGTGGCCATCGCGGGGACGTATCTTGCCTGTGCCTGTGCGGTGTGGCTGGTGGCGAGCGGCCTCGCCCGCCTCAGTGCCATTCGCCAACGCCGATTGAATTCAATCCCCGCTTCTGATTGAATGATAAGAGGCCAGGGAATGTCCGGGCAGAGGACAGTCGCTGCCCAGGACCGCCGCGCTTCTCGGCGCAGGCGATTTGTAAAGCCTTGGGGCGCAACACTATGCCACGCGGACGCGCCGGGTCGGGACCCGGCACGCGCTTTGCAAACTTGACTGCGGGTGTGTGTCGAACGACCGAACGAGGCAGGAGAGAACCCATGAGAAGCACACTGACGCTGCTCGCAGTCGGAGCGTTCGCCCTTTCAATCCTGGGATGCTCGGAAGAAAAACCACCGAAACAAACAAGCGCCACCCCCAAACCGCTTGAGCAACTTGTAGCCAGAGCCGACCAGGCGCTGCGCAAGGCCGCCAACTGGCTCCTGAGCCAACAGAAGGACGACGGGACGTTCGGCGGGCCGGCCGAGGTCGGCAAGGCAGGTCTCGCCCTCTCGGCCATCCTCTCGACCCCCGACGCCGAAAGCCTGAAGCAGAACCCGAAGGTCAAGAAGATCGTTGCCTACCTGGTCTCGATGCAACAGCCCGACGGCTCGATCAACACCCCGGGCGAGAGGGGTCTGGCCAACTACCAGACCAGCGCCGCCCTCGCCGCCCTCTGCGCCTACCGCGACCCCGCACACGAAGAGGTCCGCAAGAAGGCCCGCGACTTCCTCCTCGGCATCCAGAACAAGGAGGGCAACGACTTCGGCTCCTGGGGCTATAACAGGGACAAGCGCGGCGACCTCTCCAACACCCAGTTCACCCTCGACGCCCTGAAGGCCGCCGGCCTCGACGAAAACTCCGAGGCATTCAAAAACTGCCTCGCCTTCCTCCAGAGATGCCAGAACCGCTCGGAGTCCAACGACCAGCCGTGGGCGACCAACGACGGCGGCGGAATATACTACCCCGGCGCCAGCAAGGCCGGCATCATCAAACTCCCCGACGGCCGCATCATCTACAAGTCCTACGGCAGCATGACCTACGCACTCCTGCGCGGATACGTCCTCGTCGGCCTCGAACTCGACGACCCGCGCGTCCAGGCCGCACTCAAGTGGCTCTCCGAACACTACACCCTCGACGAAAACCCAGGCATGCCCGAAGAGCGAAAACTCCAGGGGCTCTACTACTATTACTTCTCGATGGCCAAGGCGCTCGGCCTCCTGGGCAAGCCCCACTTCACCGCACCCGACGGAACCGTCCGCCACTGGGCCGCCGACCTCGCCCGCAAACTCCTCGAACTCCAGCGACCCGAAGGCTACTGGGTCAACGAAGCCATGCGCTGGATGGAAAACGACAAGGTCCTCGCCACCGCCTACGCCACCATGGCTCTCAGCGAGGCACGAGCCGCTCTAGCCACAGAATAGCCGGCGGCACAAGGAGCAGAATGAGACCCGTCGCTGCCGCATTTCTGACCTGCCTCTCCTCGCTGCTCCTCGCCGCCCCCGCCGACCCGTTGCCCCTCGGAAAGGACCTCGCGGCCCGATTCGACGAGAAGGGCACCTGCCGAATCGAGACAGCCGACGGCCTCACCGTCGCCTCCGCAGCCCTCCGTTTCTGGCTCAAAGGCCGTTACCACACCCAGGCCGAGGCACGACCCGCCGAACCGCCCGCCGACACCCCCCGGGGCCGCGCCTTCCACGCCGTCTTGCGCGTCGCCTCCACCCACATCCATTTCTGGCAACTCGCAACCCCGACAGCCGACGGCCTCATCCTTCAGTTCGCCATCGCATCCGGCCTCGCCCCGAGCGACGGGGTCGCCTTCGGCCTGGAACTCCCGGTCGCCACATTCCAGCGAGCGGCCTGCACCCTGCCTCCCGACCACACCCTCACACTCCCGCCTGCTCCGCCAGCCGACCCGCGCCTGGTCGAGCAGGACAACACAGCGGTCACCATCTCGCGAGACGGCCTCGCCCTCACCCTCCAACGCCAGCGGCCGGGCAAGATCATCGTTCAGGACGCCCGCAAATGGCACAACCCCCGCTACGAAGTCGTCCTCTACGCCACCAGCGGCGTCGCCGACCCCCCAGGCTGGCGCTCCCTCGCTCTCCTCATCACCCCCAGGAAGACCCTCAGCGGGCCGGTGATCGCCGCAGCAGTCCCAACCGCCAACTCCGTCCCTCGCTACGGAATCCTCGAGACCGAAGTCATCCTCTGGGCGCCACACGCCAACCCCTTCCGTCCCGATCAGGTCCGCCTCCGGGCCGAGGTAACCACCCCTAGCGGGCGGACGTTCGACGCCGAGAGCTTCTTCAGTCGCGACTACCGGGCCGCCCCCGACAAGCCCGACCCCCTGCCAGTCGGCCTCCCGCGATGGCTCATCCGAATCGCCCCGACAGAGATCGGCAAACACTCCTACACCCTTGAACTCGTCGCCGCAGGCAAGACGACCCGCCACGGCCCACTGGCCTTCTCCGCCACCCCCTCTCGCCTCAGCGGCTTCGTCGGCGCCCCGAAGTCCAAGGGACGCTACCTCGTCCTCGGCCGCAAGCCATTCATCCCCGTCGCCCACAACTATTGCTGGCCACGACCCACCGCCACCCCCGACCAGATCGCTCTCGAACTCCGCCGGATGGCCAGCGCCAGGCTCAACGCCACCAGACTCTGGCTATGCTCCTGGGGACTCGGCATCGAGGGCGACAGCCCCGACAACTACCGCCTCGACGACGCCTGGAAACTCGACCGCCTCCTCCAGGCCGCCGCCCAGGCCGGCATCCGTGTGCAACTATGCCTCGACAACCTCACCGACCTCACCGGCCCGGAAAAGATGCGAATCAATCCCTACTTCGCCTATCGCGGCGGCCCGTGCCGCAAGCCCACCGACTTCTTCACCTCCCCACAAGCCCGAGCACAGCACCAACGCCGCCTCCGCTACCTCGTCTCTCGCTACGCCCCCTACCGCAGCCTCCTCGCCTGGGAACTCTTCAACGAAATCGCCTACGCCGTCCCCGCCCACGACAGGCCAGCGGCACTCGCGTGGCTCAAGCAGGCTGCCGCCTGGCTCCGAGAACACGACCCCTATCACCACCCCGTGACCGTCGGCGTCGGCCTCGGGACCGACTGGACCGCCCCCTGGGAACTGTCCGACGTGGACATCGCCCAGCCCCACATCTACGTCCACCGCCCCCTCGACCAACGCGAGGCAGAACGCGACGGCGCCCGCCTCATCGC
>CAYYCI010000072.1:0-11383 GCA_964470215.1 uncultured Planctomycetota bacterium | reverse complement strand
CCGAGGCGGTGGAGTGGTGTCGCAAGGCCGCCGAGCAGGGCTGTGCCGAGGCCCAGTACAATCTCGCCCTCTGCTACTACTGGGGGCGAGGGGTTCAGGAGGATGAGTCGGAGGCGTTCGAGTGGCTTCGGAAGGCCGCCGAGCAGGGCTATGCCGCGGCCCAGTACTATCTCGGCGTGTGCTACGAGTGCGGCGAAGGGGTTCCGCAGGACAAGTCCGAGGCGGTCAAGTGGTATCGGAAGGCCGCGGAGCAGGGCCATGAGTTGGCCGTGGCCAGACTGAGGGAGTTCAAATGATCGGGTCAGGCGCTGCGGGCGCGTTGGTCGGATGGTGTGTGGGCGGGGTCGCGGGCGCTTGACGTCGGTCCCATAGGCTTTCTTCCTCTCCCGCCGCGCTTTGCAAAGCTACTGCCGGGCCTTATTATAGCGGCCCGGAGCGGCGAGTCATGGGAACAAAACCGCGGCGTAACGTGAAACTGGCGATCCAGTACGACGGGACGAATTACCACGGCTGGCAGCGCCAGGCCAATGCCATCTCGATCCAGGAGGTGATGGAAGAGGGGATCGGGCGGCTGGTCGGCCACGAGGTCACGCTTTACGGCTCCGGCCGCACCGACGCGGGGGTCCACGCTCTCGGTCAGGTTGCGAACTTCCGAACGTCCTCGACGATCCCCGCCTCGCAACTCCACCACGCGATCAACGCCCATCTGCCCGAGGATATCGTGGTAGTTCGGGCGGAGGACGTTCCCGAGGACTTCCACGCTCGCTACTGGGCGAGGAGCAAGACCTATCGCTACCGCATGGTGTGCCGCCCCGTTCGGCCGGTGATCGGCGCGCGCTACGTCCACTGGCTCCGCCGCGAGCCGGACATCGAGCGGATGCGTGAGGCGGCGGTGGTTTTCGTCGGGGAACACGATTTCGCCGCCTTCGCCACCGAATGTCCCGAAGAGGGCACGGTGAGGGTCGTGACGCGCTCGGAACTGGTCGCGGAAGGCGAGCGGATCGACTACTACGTCGCCGCCAACGGCTTCCTCTACAACATGGTCCGCGCGATGGTCGGCACACTCCTGGAGGTGGGCTTCAGGAAGATGACCGCAGAGGACGTGGCCCGTGTCCTGGAGAGCCGCGACAGGAACCTGGCCGGGCCGACGGCCCCCGCCAAGGGGCTTTGTCTCCTGGCGGTCGAGTACGGGGAGGGGCCGAGCCGTGGGTGACCGCCCGATCCGCATAATCCACATCATCACGCGGATGATCCTCGGCGGTGCGCAGGAGAACACGCTGCTGACCTGCCGGGGCCTCCACGAGAGCGGCCGCTACGAGGTGAGCCTGGTCACCGGCCCGGCCATCGGCCCGGAGGGTGAGTTGTTGAGCCAGGCGGAGCGGAGCGGTTTCGAGGTGGTCGTTGTGCCGCAGATGCGGCGCGAGATTCACCCGCCTCGCGACCTCGCCTCTCTGAGGGCCTTGCGGCGCATCATTGCCGAGCGCCGGCCCCAGATCGTCCACACCCACAGTTCGAAGGCCGGCATCCTGGGCCGCTACGCGGCACACCGCGAGGGCGTTCCGATCATCGTCCACACGATCCACGGCCTGCCGTTCCATCCCTACGAGCGGTGGTGGTTGAACCGGTTGTATGTGTGGCTGGAGCGTCGGGCGGCGGGCTGGAGCAGCCAGTTGGTTTCTGTGGCCGACGCGATGACCGAACAGGCGGTTGCGGCGGGGGTGGCGGAGCGGGAGAAGTTCGTGACGATCTACAGCGGGATGGACGTCGAGGCGTTCCTGGGCTGCGGGGCCAGGCGCGAGGAGATGCGCCAGCGGTTCGGCTTCGGGCCGGGGGATTTCGTCTTCGGTAAGGTGGCGCGCCTCTTCGAGTTGAAGGGCCACGAGTACGTGCTCAGGGCGGCCCAGCGGCTCAGCGAGCGTTTCCCTCAGTTGCGGCTGCTCTTCGTGGGGGATGGGGTTCTGCGAGGGGAGTTGGAGCGCCTGGCGGACGACCTGGGCCTGGCGGATAAGGTGGTATTCGCGGGGCTCGTTCCCGCGAGCATGGTGCCGGCGTGCCTGGCGGCGATGGACGCGCTGGTCCATGCCTCGTTGCGCGAGGGCCTGGCGAGGGTCCTGCCCCAGGCCCTCCTGGCGGGCAAGCCGGCGGTCTCGTTCGATGTGGATGGGGCGCGGGAGGTGGTGGTTGACGGCCAGACGGGCTATCTGGTGGCGCCGAGGTCGGTGGGCGAGTTGGCCGAGGCAATGGGCAAGGTGATCGAGAGGCGGAAAGAAGCGGAGCGAATGGCAGCCCGGGGGAGGGAACTTTGCAGGGAGCGGTTCGAGTGGCGGGCGATGGTCGAGCGGCTGGACCGGCTGTATCGGCGTCTGCTTGACAGGGCGCGAGCGGTGGGGATATAATCCCACGGACTGAGCACGAGAAGGAGCGGGCGCCGCCGTCCTTCCAGCGCCGGCGCGAGGTACCCTCGTGGCCAAAATCTACGTCGAGCGCGGGCCGCTTCGCGGCCAGGAAGTCCATCTCGAAGAAGGAAGAGTTTACGTCTTCGGCAGGGACCCCAAGTGTGTGCTTTCGTTCCCGGACCAGTTGACCTCGCGCCAGCATTTCACCATGCGCGCGAGCAAGGGCCGCTACTACCTGCGCGATCTGAACAGCAGCAACGGCACGTACGTCAACGGGGAACCTGTCCGCAGGACCGTCGAACTGAAACTCGGCGACCAGATCGAGGCCGGGGAGACGCTCCTCTCGCTCCTCTCGGACGACGAGCGTCGGACCGAGGGAGGGCTGATCGGCCAGGTGATTGCGGGCTACGAGGTCCTCGAGCGGGTAGGGCGCGGCGGGATGGGCACGGTGTATCGCGCTCGCCAGTTGTCGTTGGACCGGATAGTGGCGTTCAAGGTTCTCTCGCCGAGCCTGGCGTGGGACGAGGAGTTCATCGAGCGGTTCATGGACGAGGCCCGCGCCTCAGCGCGGCTGGTGCATCCGAACATCGTCCGGGCGCTCGACGTGGGCAAGGCCGAGGGCATCTACTACTTCGTCATGGAGTATATGCCGGGCGGGAGCGTGGAGGACCAGATCGAGCGCGAGGGCCGGATCGCGCCGGACCGCGCGGTGGGGATTCTCATTGACGTGGCGCGGGGACTCTTTTATGCCGAGGAGCAGGGCGTGGTCCACCGCGACATCAAGCCCGAGAACCTGATGTTCGACGAGGAAGGAACGGTGAAGATCGTGGACCTGGGCATCGCAGGCCAGGTTCGCGGGCGCCGCGGCTTCGAGCAAACCGAGGGGGTCTTCGGCTCTCCCCACTACATCGCGCCCGAACAGGCCGCTGGAGAGCGGATAGACCACCGGGCGGACATCTACGGCCTGGGCGCCTCGGCGTATCGGATGCTCTCGGGCCGGACGCTCTTCACGGGCGCCTCGCAGGCCGAGATAATGGCCAAACACGTCAACGAGGAGCCGGAGCCGCTCTGGAAGGTGGCGCCGTGGGTCCCTCGGCGCCTCTGCGAGATCGTCATGAGGATGGTGGCGAAGGACCCGGACGAGCGTTACCAATCGGCGCGCGAGGTCATCGCGGCTCTGGAGGAGCTGAGCGCCGGGACGCCGCCCCGGCCGACGGAGTTGCGCCACGCCGGGCGACTGACGGCCAAGCGTAAGCCCCGGCGCGCCGAGCGCGAACGACGCAACAAGTTGATCCTGGTGGGCGTCATAGCAGCCCTGGTGGCGGTGGCCGCCGCTCTCGTGGCGATCGTCATCTCCCGTTCTTGACCCAGGAGGCGCCGATGCGTCTGAGCGCCACACCCCGCGGCGTTCAGTTTGGCGTTCGCGCACAGCCCAGGGCATCCCGCGACCGCATCGTCGGGCCACACGGCGAGGCGCTCAAGGTGGCCGTGAGCGCGCCACCCGAGGGAGGAAAGGCCAACGAGGCACTCCTCCGCCTGCTCGCGAAGGCGCTCGGGGTGAGCCGCTCGGCGGTCAGGCTCGTGGGCGGGCGCGCCTCGCGCGACAAACTCATCGAGGTCGAAGGGCTGACGCTCGAACAACTCCGGGAACGAATCGCCAACATCGTTGCTTCCGGGAAGGGAAAGGCCAAGGGATGACGCTCTACGAGAAGGTGCAACAGGCAGCCGAGGTGCTCAAGAAGGCGATCCGCCACCGGCCCGACGTGGCCCTCATTCCGGGCACTGGGCTCGACGGGATCATCGAGAGCATCGAGGCGGAGGTCGAGGTGCCGTTCGAGGACGTTCCGGGTTTCGCGCCCACCACGGCCACGACCCACAAGCCCACGCTGGTCTTCGGCACTCTCGGAGGACGGCGGGTGGTCGCCTCCGGTGGTCGCCACCACTACTACGAGGGCTATTCCCTCGAGGAGATCACGTTCCCGACGCGGGTCTTCGCGGCCATCGGGGCGAAAGTCCTGATCGTCTCGAACGCCAGCGGGGGGATGAACCCGCGGTATCGCGCGGGGGACATCGTCCTGATCGAGGACCACATAAACCTGATGGGGGTGAACCCGCTGATCGGCATTCACGACGATCGGCTCGGGCCGCGCTTCCCGGACATGATCGAGCCGTATAGCCGGCGGCTAATCGAGTTGGCCAAGCGGGTGGCCCTCGAGGAGCGCATCCCTGTGCACGAGGGGGTTTACGTTGCGGTGAGCGGCCCGAATCTCGAGACCCGTGCCGAGTATCGCTTCCTGCGCGGCATCGGCGCCGACTGTGTCGGGATGTCCACCGTGCCGGAGGTGATCGTGGGGGTGCAGTGTGGGCTGGAGATTCTGGGCCTGACGTGCATCACGGACATGTGTCTGCCCGACGCCCTGGAGCCAGCGGACATCGAGCGTATCATCGCGACGGCCCAGACGGCGGCCCCGAGGCTGATGCGCCTGGTCGAGAGAGTGGTTGCCGAATGCTGAGAGGAAGCGAGTTGAACGACTATCGCTCGACGGTCAACCTGCCCCGAACGACCTTCCCGATGAAGGCCCGCCTCAGGGAGCGCGAGCCGGAGTTCCAGCGCCGCTGGCGCCAGATGGACCTCTACCGGAAGGTGCGCCAGGCGCGGGCCGGCTGCCCGAAGTTCATCCTCCACGACGGCCCGCCATATGCCAGCGGCGAACTCCACATCGGCACCGGCCTGAACAAGATCCTCAAGGACATCGTCGTCCGCTCCCGGACGATGATGGGCTACGACGCGCCTTTCGTTCCCGGCTGGGATTGCCACGGCCTGCCGATCGAACAACGGGTGCTCGACGAGTTGGGCGAGGGGGCCCTGGAGCGCCCGGTGGGCGAAATCCGGCGACGCTGCCGCCAGTTCGCCGAGAAACACGTCAAGAGCCACATCGAGCAGTTCCAGCAACTCGGCGTCCTCGGCGACTTCGAGAACCCCTACCTGACCCTCTCGCCCACCTACGAGCGGGCGGTCCTGGAACTCTTCGCCGAACTGGTCGAGCGGGGCCACGTCTACAAGCGCCTGAAGCCCATCCACTGGTGCTACGTCACCCGCACCGCTCTGGCCGAGGCGGAGTTGGAGTATGAGGACATCGAGAGCCCGGCCATCTACGTGAAGTTTCCGATGGCCGACGACCTTCGCGACCTCTTTCCGGCCGTCGGCACTGAGCCGGTCTCGATGCTCATCTGGACCACCACTCCCTGGACCCTGCCGGCCAATCGGGCAATCGCCCTGAGCGCCGAGGCGGAGTACGCCGCCGTCAGATACCACGATCCCGTCACCGGGAGGACGGAGGTCATTGTCTTCGCCGAGGGTCTGGTCGAGGCGGTGATGGCCAGGTTGGGGGTTGGCGAGTATGAGCGGCTGGGTCTGTGTCGCGGGGCGCAACTCGCGGGGCGCAACTACCGCCACTTCTTCACCGGGCGCCTTTGTCCGATCGTCCTCGCGCCTTACGTGAGCCTCGAGGAAGGCACCGGCTGCGTCCACACCGCCCCCGGCCACGGGCGCGAGGACTACGAGACGGCGCTGGCCTACGACCTGGAGGTCTTCAGCCCCGTGGACGAGCGCGGGGTGATGACCGCCGAGGCGGGGGAGTTCGCTGGCCTGCACGTCTTCGAGGCGGACCCGAAGATCATCGCGCGCCTGCGCGAGATGGGCCACTTGCTCCTCGACGAGACGATCGTCCACTCCTACCCCCACTGCTGGCGCTCGAAGAAGCCGGTGATCTTCCGCGCCACCGAGCAGTGGTTCATCGCGGTTGACCACAACGACCTGCGGGGGCGTATGCTCGAGGCCATCGCCAGGGTCAAGTGGGTGCCCGAGTGGGGCGAGGGGCGGATCACCGCGATGGTGAGCGAGCGCCCCGACTGGTGCATCTCGCGCCAGAGGGCCTGGGGCGTGCCCATCCCTGCCTTCTATTGCCTGGGGTGTGGGGCCGTGTTGCTCACGCGCCAGAGCGTGATGGCGGCGGCGGAGTTCGTCGGCCGCCGCGGCACCGACGCCTGGTTCACCACCGACCCATCGGAGATTCTCCCCGGGGGCACGCGCTGCGCGCAATGTGGGGGCGAGCGCTTCCGCCGCGAGACCGATATCTTCGACGTGTGGTTCGAGAGCGGGGCGAGCCACCGCGCGGTGCTCAAGACCACCGACGGCCTCCGTTGGCCGGCCGACCTCTACCTCGAGGGCACGGACCAACACCGCGGCTGGTTCCAACTCTCGATGCTCACCGCGGTGGCGGCCGATGGGGAGCCGCCGTTTCGCCAGGTGCTCACCCACGGCTTCGTCGTGGACGAGCGGGGGGAGAAGATGTCGAAGTCGCGGGGCAACTTCATCTCGGTGGAGGACGCTCTGGCGGACTTCGGGGCCGAACTCCAGCGCCTCTGGGCGGCGAGCGTGGACTACCGCAGCGACATCAACACCTCGCGCTCCATCATCGCCAACATGGAAGAGCCCTATCGCCGCTTCCGCAACACCTTCCGCTACCTTCTGGGAAACCTGGCCGACTTCGACCCGCGAGCCCATCGGGTGCCTCCCGAGCAGATGGGGGAACTGGACCGCTGGGCGCTCTCGCGCCTCCAGGCCGTCATCGCCGAGGTCGTCAGGGCATACGAGGAATACCAGTTCTATCGCGTCTATCAGCGGCTATACACGTTCTGCACGGTCGAGCTCAGTTCGTTCTATCTCGACGTGGTCAAGGACCGGCTCTACTGCGAGGCGAAGGGGTCGGTGGCGCGGCGCGCCGCCCAGACGGTGCTCTACGAACTCCTCGAGGCCCTCGTTCGGCTCCTGGCCCCCGTCCTCATCCACACGTGCGAGGAGGTGTGGGAGCATATGCCCTGGCGCGAGGAACTGGCGAGCGTCCACCTGGCCCGCTTTCCCGATCCGAGGCCGGAGTGGCGCGACGAGGCCCTCGAGGCCCGCTGGCGGCAACTCCTGGCCGTCCGCGACGACGTCGCGCGCGAACTGGAGAAACTCCGCGCGGCGAAGAGGATCGGCAGCGGCCTCGACGCCCGCGTCGCACTCTATGCCACCGGCGACCTCCTCCAACTTCTGCGCTCCACAGAGGCGGTCCTCCCCGAAGCGTTCATCGTCTCCGAGGTCGAGGTCCACGAGGGCACCTGCCCGGAGGCCGTCGCAGGAGAGGACGTGGCGGGGCTGGGCATCGTGGCGAGACCATCCGAGAGGGCAAAGTGCGTGAGGTGTTGGCGCCTGCTGCCGTCGGTGGGCCAGAGCGCCGAACACCCCCAACTGTGTGAGCGATGCGAGAGGGTCGTCACCGAAATCGCCAATCGAGAGGGAGAGAAGGCGTGAGGCACCTGAAGTTGGCGGTCCTCCTGTCGGGGACGGGCAGGACGCTCGAGAACATCTTCGACCACATCGCCGACGGGCGGCTGGAGGCGGAGGTGGTGGTCGTGGGCTCGAGCCGCGCGGATGCCTACGGCCTCGAGCGTGCCCGCTCGCGCGGGGTCCCCACGTTCGTCGTCCCCTCGAGGGACTATCGCCGCACGAGCGAGTTCAGCAAGGCCATCTTCGGCGAACTCGGAAAGTATGATTTCGACCTGTTGCTCCTGGCGGGCTTCATGTGTCTGTTGGAGTTGCCGCAGGAGTTGATCGGGCGAGCGATGAACATCCATCCCGCCCTCATTCCGGCCTTCTGTGGCAAAGGCTACTACGGCCACTTCGTCCACGAGGCAGTGCTGCGATATGGCGTGAAGGTCAGTGGATGCACCGTCCACTTCGTGGACAACGTCTACGACCACGGCCCGATCATCATCCAGAAGACCGTCCCTGTGCTCGACGACGACACTCCGGAGAGGCTCGCCGCCCGGGTCTTCGAGAAGGAGTGTGAGGCGTACCCCGAGGCCATCCGCCTTTTCGGCGAGGGACGGCTGAAGATCGAGGGCCGCCGGGTGAGAGTTTTGCCTGAACCCGTGCAGGAGAGCTGAAGGGATGCGGCTTCTGGTTGTCGAGGATGAGCCGAAGGTGGCCAGTTTCCTCAAGAGGGGCCTGGAGGCCGAGAACTACGCCGTGGACGTGGCCTACGACGGCGAGGACGGCTTGTTCCTGGCCACGAGCCACGACTACGACCTCATCCTCCTCGACATCCTCCTGCCGAAAGTCAACGGCCTGGACGTCCTGGCCAAACTTCGCGAGCGCGGCATCGGGGTGCCGGTGATCATGCTCACGGCGCGGGGCGCGCTCCAGGACCGCGTCCGAGGCCTGGACCTCGGGGCCGACGACTACCTGGTGAAGCCCTTCGCCTTCGAGGAGCTCCTGGCGCGGGTTCGCGCCCTCCTGCGCCGCCGCTCCGCCTCTGCCAGCCCCACTCTCAAGGTCGGCCCCATCGAGCTCGACCCCGCCTCTCGCAAGGTGACCGTCAAGGGCAAGGAGGTCGAGTTCACCCCCAAGGAGTTCGCCCTCCTGGAATACCTGATGCGCAACGAGGGCGTGGTGTGCACCCGCGCGATGATCGCCCAGCACGTCTGGGACATCAATTTCGACACCTACACGAACCTCATCGAGGTCTTCATCAACCACCTTCGCAAGAAACTCCAGCCGCACGGCTGCGATGGGATGATCCAGACCGTGCGAGGGGTCGGCTATGTCCTCAAGGCCTAGATTCGTCTATTTCCGTCGGGCGCGCTTCCGCCTGACCCTCTACTACACGATCATCCAACTGGTCTTCCTGGCCGCCCTCGGCGGCTTCCTCTACTACCGCAACCACCGCAGCATGCTCCACGAACTCCAGCGGTTCGTCAAGGACGAGACTCGCGACGTGATGGCCTACCTGCCGCAGTATCTCCCGGCCATTGCCCAACACTTCGAGACCGAGAGCCAGGGCGAGCGCTACTACGAACTGAGTTTTCGACTCCTCGACCCCCAGGGCAAGGTCCTGGCCCGCTCGCGCACCTTCCGCGACAGTTACACCGAGCCCATCCACGCCGAGGCCCTTCAGGCCGCCCTCGAGGGCGACTCCTATAGCGAGTTCATATGGCTCCCTGGACGGCCCTCCCGCCATCTCCTCGTCACGAGGAGCTTTCGCCGGGGCGAGGTCCGCTACATCGTCCAGACCCTCGCATACCTCGAGCCTCTCGACTCCCTCTCCCGGCGCTTCCGCCAGAACATCTACGTCGCAATCCCCCTTTTCGTCCTGATCTCGTGGGTAGCCGGCTACACGCTCTCCCGCAAGGTCCTCAGGCCCGTCCACGAGATAGCTCGCACCGCCCGCCACATCACCTCCACGAACCTCGACCAGCGCCTCGCCAGGTCGCGGTCCGGCGATGAGTTCGACGTCCTTGCCGCAACGCTGAACGACATGATCGCCAGGCTTGAGGAGTCCTTCGACCTGTTGCAGCAGTTCGCCGCCGACGCCGCCCATGAACTGCGCACCCCGTTGACCATTGTCAAGGGAGAGGCCGAGGTCGCCCTCCGCTCCAACACCAGCGACCCCGAAACCTATCGCGCCGCCCTGGAAAGCACCATCCGGGAGTGTGACCGCATGATCGGCATCATCTCCAACCTCCTACTACTCTCTCAAGCCGACACCGACGCGGTGCAACTCCACAAGGAGACCCTGCGCCTCGACGATCTCCTGGGCGAGGTGGCCGACACCTTCCGCATCCTGGCCGAGGAGGCCGGCCTGACCCTCGAGGTCGGCCACTTGCCAGCCGTCACCCTCCACGGCGACCGATCCCGACTCCACGAACTCTTCGCCAACCTCCTCGACAACGCCGTCAAGTACACCCCGGCCGGCGGGAGGATCACCATCGCCTGCCACGCCGACCTGAACGAGGTCCGCGTGGACATCTCCGACACCGGGATCGGAATCCCCGAAGACCAGCAGGCGAAAATCTTCGACCGATTCTACCGCGTGGACCGCTCGCGCTCCCGGGAGACCGGCGGCAGCGGCCTGGGCCTGAGCATCGCACGCTGGATCGCCACCACCCATGGTGGTCGCATCGAGGTCCATAGTGCCCCTGGAGCCGGTAGCACCTTCACGGTCTCCCTCCCGCTCGGCCCCGCGACCGCCCCGGCTGAAGGCACCACCCCCGCGGCGGGAAACCCATGAGCGACCCCACCCCCTCGGCCACCTCCGCTCCCCGCAGGCCGCGCGGATGGCTCATCCGCCACCCGCTCATCTATCTCGCCCTCGTGCTCTTCTTCGTTCTCTCCTATTCTGGGCAGTGGCTCCCGTCCCTGCGCGACCTCGCGCAGACCTCCGAGGCTCAATCCGCCACCGCCGGCGGCCGGTCGTTCGAGGACTTCTTGCGGGAGGGAGGCGACGTGCCCCTCGGCACGGCCGTCGCTTTCGTCGTCCCACTCATTTGCGGCTCCGGCCTCCTCCTCGGCTACCTGATCCTGCGGGCACACAACGTGCGGGTGTTTCCTCGCTGCGAGTTCCCCAAAGCCCCGTGGAACGTCTGGGACCTGCTCCGCTTGGTCGCCGTCGCCGCGGTCATCTCCAGGCTGGTCGAGGCGGCCACGGTCGCCATCCGCCTCCACCAGATGGCAAACCCCGGCTCCATTCCCGTCCCCCAGGTCGTCGTCAAGGTTCTCGGCGGCAACGCCATCGTGCTCCTGACCTGTGGTTTTGTCCTCGCGCTTGTCGGGTGCGTGGCCGGCAGGCCCCTTCGACACCTCGGCCTGCGCGAGCAAAAGCCCATCCGAAGAGCGCTCCTTGGCCTGGTCGGATGGCTCATGGTCTTCCCCATCCTATTCGTGGTCGGGCTGCTGGTCTTCGTCCTGGGACCCCGCGTGGGGGTCAGGCCGGAGTTCCAGGAGGTCTTGCGCGAGTCGCTGGGGTTGCCGCCGGCCGCGCTGGCGGTCGTCCTTGTCGGCGCGGTGGTCGTCGCCCCCGTCGCCGAGGAGATTCTCTTCCGTGGATTCCTCTACGCCACGCTCCGCCGCTCGCTCGGGCCGTTGGCCGCCATCGCCCTTTCGT
>CAYYCI010000071.1:0-11399 GCA_964470215.1 uncultured Planctomycetota bacterium | reverse complement strand
AGAATTAGTTCTCGCACCAGCGGGGCTCCAGGCCGGCGTCCACCGCCGCGGCCCGGGCGGCGCACCGGCTCACCCCCGTCATCGCAATCAGCCAGCGCACGGTCCAGGGATTTGCAGGACCGGCCCACCACCGATCATATCGCAAATCCCCGATCTGTCAAATCCCTGAGGTGTGCCATCCGGCAGCGTTCCGACCGCGCGCGGACGGACACGGACACACACGGAGGTTCAGACATGGCGAGTGAATCAGGCGGCCGTCGTGAGGCGCGGAGACCGATCCCGGGGCGCGGGGCGCGGAGGCCCAGTCGGCCAAGGTTCTCGAGGGTTCTTCGGGGGGTCGCTGTGGCCACGTGGTTTCGTCCACGAAGGGACACGAAGGGCGCGAAGGGGATGGGAGTGGGGTTTATCGGTGTTCATCTGTGGCAGGTTTCGCCGGCGCGTTCATGTGTGGTTTGCATTGCTCGACGGTGTTGACTCGCGCCGGGTGCGCTCTATAATCCCGGGCGATGAGTGGATTCCGCCTGCTGCATCCCTGGGCGCTGGCCCTCGCGGCCCTTCTGGTGGGGCTGTGGGCGCTGTGGGGCCGGCGGCGATTCGGGCCGCTGGCTTTCGGCGCGTGCGCCCTGCTGGTCCTCGCGCTCGCCAGACCTCAAGTCGCCAGCCAGGTGCTGCGTCTCGAACGGGTTTATCTCCTGGATGTTTCCGGCAGCACGTTTCTCGATCTCCCGGCGGCGCTGGACGGCATTCGCCGGAGCATCGGTCGGATGCGGCCCGAGGACCGCGCGGCGCTGATCCTCTTCGCCAGCGAACCGCGCGTGGCCCTTCCGATCTCGCCGGCCGGCGCTGCGCCGGGGCGGCTCGAGGCGCCCGCTCAACTCCCCGACCCCGCTGGCAGCGACATCGCGGGGGCGCTCGGCCTGGCGGCCAGGCAATTCGGCCCACGCCCTGCGGCGCGCCAGATCGTCCTGATGAGCGACGGTCGGCAAACTCGCGGCCGGGCCGAGATCGAGGCCGCCATGGTCGCCTCGGGAGGCGCGAGGGTCTTCGTCGTGCCGGTGGGGCCGGGGTCGGTGGCCGACGCTCGGATCATTCGCATGGCGGCTCCCCGACGCGTGCGAGTGGGCGAGAACTTCGCCCTGACCGTCGAGGTCGTGGCAACCGCCGACCTGCCGGCCACTCTGTCAATCGAGCGCGACGGCGAGGCGTTCGGGGAGCCTCTTCGCCTGGAACTCGAGGGGGATGTGCCGCGGCGGATCGCCCTGACCGACCGCGGGGCCGAGCCTGGGCTTCGCCTCTATTCCGCTCGGCTTTCGCTCGCGGACCGCTGCCCCGAGAACAACGCCTGGCAGACGGCTGTGGTGGTCGAGGGGCCGACGCGCGTCGTTCACCTGTCGCCCGGGGGGACGGCGCTTTCTCGCCTCCTCGGTGGCGTGGAGGGCCTCGAGGTCGTGCAGCTGGTCCCGCCGGCCTCGCGGCTGGATGCTGCGCTGGCGAGCTCCGATTGCGTGATAGTCGAAGGGCTGGCGGCGCGCGAGTTGCCCCGGGGCGTCCAGGAGAGCATCCGCGACTGGGTGGCCGCCGGCGGGGGGCTGGTGACCATCGGCGGCCCGCGGAGTTACGGCCCCGGCGGCTACGCAGGAAGCCCACTGGAGGAGGCGATGGCGGTGCGATGTGTGCGGCCGCGGAAGGTCGCGCTGGTCGTCGTGCTCGACCGCTCGGGCAGCATGGCGGAGGAGTTCGAGGGACGCGAGAAGATTTCGTATGCGCGGGAGGCGGTTCGGCGGGCCGCTTGTGCGCTGAGAGCGAAGGACTCCTTCGCGCTGCTCGCGTTCTCGGGTTCGGTGGAGCGGCTCTTTCCGTTGGGGCCGCCACCACGGCCGGAGGTTCTGGGGGCGAGGCTGGAGGCCATCGCGCCCCACGGCCCGACGGAACTCCAGGCCGCCCTCGAGGACGCGCTCGCGGTGGCCTCGGGCGCCTCGGCCGAGGTCCGCCACGTCATCGCCGTGACCGATGGCCAGACCCAAAGGCTCGACGTCGAGGCCCTGCGCTCGCGGTACCAGGAGGCTGGTGTCGGGCTTTCGGCGCTGATGACCGGCCGTGACCCGAAGGCAATCGCCCGAATGGAGAGATTGGCCACCACGACGTTCCGCCACGTCCGCGACATGGCCCGCTTGCCCGACATTCTCCTGGAGGTTCTCCGCAAGGACATCAACCGCGAGTTCATACACGAGGAGAGGTCGGCGATTCGTTCCACGGGCGATAGGCAGATCGCCGCCGGCCTCGAGGTCTCCGAGACCATCGGCGGCTACGTCGAGACCGCCCCGAAAGAACGAGCCACGACCGAGTTGGTCGTCGGCGAGGACGAGACGCCCTTGCTGGCCCGGTGGAACTTCGGCCTGGGGCGCTCGGTGGCGTTCACCTCGACTTTTGGCACGGCCTGGGACAGGGCTTTCTGGGGGGACGCTGCTCGCGCGTTCTGGGAGCGTGTGGTGCGCTGGGCGGCCCGGCCGCCGCGAGTCCCCGGCTTCGAGGCCCAACTCGACCAGCACGGCGAGCGATGGCGCCTGACCGTCCGGGCCGAACGCGAAGGGAGACTGGTCAACGGCCTCGAGCTCCTCGCCCGCGTGGACCCGCCTTCCGGTCGGCCGTTCGACCTCGCGGTTCCACAGGTGGCTCCGGGCGAGTATGGCGCGGCCTTCCCTTGTGCGCGGAAGGGCATCTATCGGGTGACGCTGTTCGAGAAGGGTGGCCGACAACTCCTCTCGCTCGCCGCTGCGAGCAACTACGGCCGGGAATGGGCCGCCTTCGGGGTGGACGAGGCGACCCTGGCCGACATCGCCAGGAGCGGGCGCGGGAAGGTTCTGCCCGACCTGAAGGCTCTGGAGGCCGTGCGCCCGCCGGCGGCTACCGACTGGCGGGATGTGGCCTGGCTCCCCGTGGGCGCTTCGCTGGTGCTCTTCATCGCCCAGGTGGCGTTGTCGTTGGTGCGCTCGAGAAGAATGAGGTTGTGAAAAGCGGAAGGACGAGACAGTGAAAGCGATGGTCCTGGAGAAGTGCGCGCCGGCCGAGGAGGCCCCACTTCGTCTCGCCGAGGTCCCCGACCCGCAACCCGCAGAGGGCGAAGTCGTGGTCAGGGTGGAGGCATGCGGGGTGTGCCACACCGACCTCCACACGGTCGAGGGCGAACTGGGAACGGATTGCGTGCCAATCGTCCCGGGCCACGAGGTCATCGGGGTGGTCGAGCGGCTGGGTCCGGGGTGCCGGCGCTTTGGCGAGGGACAGCGGGTGGGGCTTGCCTGGCTCCACTGGACCTGCGGCACCTGCCGCTACTGCGAGCGCGGGCTGGAGAACCTTTGCGAGGAAGCGAAGTTCACCGGCTACCACGTCAATGGGGGCTACGCACAGAAGGTGAAGGTTCCCGAAGACTTTGCCTACGCCCTTCCGGATGGCCTGGAGCCAGTGGGTGCCGCGCCGCTGATGTGTGCGGGGATCATCGGCTACCGGTCGTTGCGTCTTAGCGAGATCAGGCCGGGCGGTCGGCTGGGGCTCTACGGCTTCGGGGCGTCGGCCCACATCGCCATCCAGGTTGCCCGCCACTGGGACTGCGAGGTCTTCGTCTTCACCCGCAGCGAGGGCCACAAGGCCCACGCGCGTGAACTGGGCGCCGCGTGGGTCGGCGAGGCGGATGACCAGCCGCCCGCCAGGCTCGACAGCGCGATCGTTTTCGCGCCCGCCGGCTGGATCGTGCCCCACGCGCTCCGCGCGCTCGACCGCGGCGGCACCCTGGCCCTCGCGGGCATCTACATGACGCCGGTGCCGGGACTGGACTACGAGCGCGACCTCTTCTACGAGCGGACGGTGCGTAGCGTGACGGCGAGCACGCGCCGCGACGGGGAGGAGCTCCTGCGCCTGGCAGCGGAAATCCCGATCGCGACCGAGACGACGGCGATGCCGCTGGCCGAGGCCAACGGCGCCCTCCAGGCGCTCAAGCGCCGCGAGGTCCGGGGCGCGGCGGTCCTGGTGCCCTGAGGCTCAACGCGGCGGCTCCGGCGAGATGCGGATGCCCTCGGGCTTGCGGAAGGTGTCGGGGTCGAGGATCTCGAAGTAGAAACCCCAGGTTTCGTATTCCTCGGTGATCTTGACCAGGATTTCGTTCCAGCCGGCTTTCAGGGTGGCCGGCGCGATGAAGGCCCCGGGGCGCGCGTATGAGATGTTGTCGCCGCGAAGGACCTCCCGGCCGTTGAGCCACACGATGGAGTCGTCGTCGGAGCCAACCGCCAGGAACACCGGCTGGGCCTTCGGCGCTCGGACCCAGCAGGCCGCATAGGCCACGACGTACTCGTTGGGCTCGAGGAGGGGGTCGAGGTCAACGTAGTCGCTGGGCGCGAGGTAGGGCTTCCAGGTCACTGGCCCCCTGGCTCCCTCGAAGGTGGCACCAAGGCGGACCGGCGCCCCGTCGGGCGGGAGTGTGGGGCCGAATTTCGGATACTTCGGGTTCGGGAACGGCCCGAGAATCTGCCATTCGCGGACGCAATCCCTCGGTGTGCCCAGGTAGCGGCGGTGGAAGTCGTAGAGTGTCCTGGGCGAAAAGCCGCGCCGGGCTATGAACTCCCGCAGCCGGGCCTCGGCGCTCGCCTCGTCGGCCTCGCCCAGGGCCTGGCGCAGCATGGCGAGTGCCTCGGCCTCGCGCGGGTGGTCGTGGACCCCGCGGAGGAACCATTCCAGGCACCCGACCCGCTCGCGGGCGTTCGGCGCCATCGCCAGGAGAGCGAGCAGGAACTTCCACCCGGCCTCGCTCCCGCCGAGCCGGGGGAGATGCGTCTTGAGGACCTGGCGCGCCCGCTTTGTCTCGAATGGCAGGTGGCAGGTCACGGGGCCGCCGTGCGCGGCGAGCGCGCAGGCGGCGAAACCACCCTCCGGCCTCAGTTCCACGGCTCGCTTGCCGCTCTTGACGGGCTGTGATACCCAGCGCCAGTCCCGGGGTGGGCTGGCGATGGTGGCGTCGGCGTCGAAGCCCACGTGTGCGACGACCGCCCCCGAGACCGCTGGGTCTTGCGGGGGCGCCCCGGCGGCCACGTGGCGCAGGGCAATCTCCTCGGGCGAGAGCGCCCGGTCGTAAACCCACACCTCGTCCACGGTGCCCCTCAGGTGGCAGTAGCCGTCCTGTCGCTCGCCGATGTGGAGCGAGGTGGTCCCTGGGGTCCGCGGCTTGTTGACGGGGGTGCGCCCTACGAGTTTGCCGTCGGCGTAGAGACACAGGTCGGCGCCATCGTAGGTCATGGCCAGGTGGTTCCACTGGCCCGGTGCGATGGTTCCCGGGGTGCTCCAGGCGGAGTATTTCCCCTGCTGGCCTCCGCCGATGTTCAGATAAGCGCCGGCCATGTCGCGGGAGACCACCAGGGCGTAGTGGCCGTCGGCCAATTCGTGGCGGTTCTTGTTGACGACCCATCCTCCGGCGTGGCCGGTCCAGGTGAGGGCGTCGAGTTTCACCCAGCACTCGACAGTCAGGTTCTGGGGTTCGAGGCGGTCGGAGTGTGGGATTTCGCGGTGGACGGTCAGTCCGTCGCATCGCAGTGCGACGCCGCGAACTCCGACGGTGGGGCGCGCCAGGCCGACGTAGCGACCCTCCCTGGGCCTGAGCCAGCCGAGGGGCTGTCGCGAGGCGGCCTGGAGGGGCGAGGCCGAGTCGTCCAGCAACACGGTCTCCCTCCCGCCGACGACCACCGTGGTCTTGTCCCAGAACGCGCGTCCGCCGACCTGGCCAAACGCCACCCCTGCGATGGGCCGCCTCGCCAGGGGCGTGATCCCCAACGGCACTCGCAACTCGACCCATCGCCCCGCCGGCGGCAGGGGGCCGAGGTGGAAGCCGTCGCGCAGTTTCTCTCCCCACAGCGCGGTAAAGTGCCACTGGTGCCCGTCGTGGAGGTCGAGGCACAACATTCTCGGCGGGTTCCGCGGGTCGAGATAAACCCACTGCGAGAGCACCGGCCCGGCCGGCCACGGCAACATGTGCTCGAGCACGGGACGCGACAGTTCGATGTGATGGGAGCGGATCGCGTCGGGGCGAGGGGGCGGGGGGTTCCAGTGGGCCTCCCGGCCGCTGTGGGCGTATTCGCTTGTCCATTCCCAGTCGCCAAACGGCTTCCCGGGGGCCGGAGGGTCGTCGAGGATGACGTGGCGCTTGCCGTCCACACACACCGCCGTGGTGTCCCAGGCGATTCGCCCGCCGCCCTGTTGGACGAAGCCGAGAGCGCAGATGGGCTTGTCGTGGAGTCCAATGGCGATGAGTGGGATGCGGAGTTCTCGCCAGGAGCCGATGGGCAATGCCTCGCGCGGCCCCATGTGGGTCGGGGGCACGCGCCAGCGCATGGGCAACGCGCCCCAGTAGGCGCGATGGCCCCACGAATCGAGGTTGCGAAGCCCGTCGTCGGCCTCGACCACCAGGGCGCGGGGCTGGGACCCCTCGGGCAAGAACACCCATTGCGACAGATACGCAGTGGCGGTCCGGCGATACCGCTCCAAGACCTCGGCAGGCATCCCGGCACGCCTCCCCCTGGCTACCACGATGTCCACGGGGTTCGCTATCCCAGTGCGGCGAAGGAACGAGTCGTAGAGGAAAAGCGCATCCTGAGCCGAGCGCGAGCGCGGGTGGCGCTCGATGAAACGCCAACACTGCGTCGCGAACGCCCCGTAATTGGTGGCCGTCGAGAGCAACTCCTCGCGGATGAACTCGAACGAGGCCGGGAGGTCCGGCAACTTGTCCACGATGGCCATCGCTGCCTCGTGTTCGCGGCGGGACAGGCGGTGGAGGACGAGCGGCTCGGCGGCGTCCCTGCGCAGCGGCCCGCCTGGGATGGCCGGGCTGGTCGAGGCCGTGTGGGGGAAGCCGGCCGCGCGGCGGGAATCGTCCCACACACACGCCTCGAAAGCCATTCTGTCCCAGCCCCGCCATTGGCGGCGGACGATTCCCGAGAGCGGGACGGCGAGCTCGTAGTGGACGCGGCGGTTGGGGGCATCGAGGCGCAGGGCGGCGGTCAAGCCGGGCGGCAGTCGCCCATCCCACAGCGGTCGGCATGTCAACTTCCCCGTCGGGCCGACGCCCAGTTCGAAGTGCCAGGTGCCCAGATTGGTCAGGAGACCCACCTCGACCGAGTCGCCCGTCCCGGACGGTCGTGGCCCCACCCTGGGGACGGGGTCCCGGTCGGTTGTCGAGATTGCCAGGTAGAGGTTTTCGTCGTCGTGTGCGGCGCGGAGTTCCGCGCGGCCGAACCGCGAGACGGCTGTCCTGTTCCAGTCGTCGAGGGAGCCGTCCACCGCGATCGGGCCGTCTGCTCGCCAGGCCACCAGCGGCCCGGGGCCTTCCTCGTGTCCTGGCGCGAAGGCGTGAAGCCCGGCGAAGTCGGTCACCAGGACGAAGCCAGGGGTGAAGGCCACGTCGTTGCGTGTGCCTCCGAGGCCCCGGAGCGGCTGGCTGGCGATGTGGCGGCCGGACGCGAGGTCGAAAACGTGGAGGATCACCGGCCGGGAGCGGGCCGGCGAGTGGATGCTCTCGGCCCCGACCACGAGGAGCCTGTCGCCCACGGCCTCGAGGCCCAGAACCCCCGCGAAACGCCCCCCAGAGGCGGGAATCTCGTAACGGGTCTCGGCCCCCGAGCGGAGGTCTGTCCGCCTGATGGTCCTCGCGTCGGTCACGAAGAGGTTGTCGCCCACGAGCGTGCCGGAGCCTTCGATGCGGAAGCCTCGGTCGGGCGCGTCGCTCCGCAGGACTATCGTGTGGGACGGGTCGGTGTGGCGGCGGCCCTTCGTCCACAGGCAGATGTACCGCCCTTCGACGGCAACCCTCTCGGTCCTGGCGTCGGCCTCCGTCAGGCGCGTCTTGAACTCGACGATGGAGCGATCGGGCAGGCGGCAGAGGATCGGCACGTCGCCGCGCAGGCCGAAGGCGAAACCCTCGCCGACAACGATGCGGCGCAGGCGCTTGCTCTCGGTCATCGGCAAATGGTCGGCGGCCTCGACCCTGCCGTCCCGCGGCCTGACCACCAGCGAGAACAGCCGCTTCTCCTTGTCCTTGAAGTCGGTGGCGAGGAAATGGAGGTTCTCGCCATCCCAGGCCACGGTTCCGTTTCGTGCCCCTCGGCCCAGGAGCGGGGAGTTGGCGAACTCGCGGTGCCAGAGCAACCGCCCGCTGGCCACCTCGACCATCGCGCCGCCGAGTCGCTCGGGCGGGCCGCTCAGGAAGAGCCGGGGTCCGCACCTCTGGCACGAACTGATGCGGAAGTCCAGTTTGGTCTCCCAGAGTCGCCTGCCGCCGCGCATGTCTATTGCCAACACCCTCGACGGATAGACGAAGACGGCTGCCTGCCCCTGATGGACCACGTTGTGGAAACCACCCGGAACGAGCCGCCGCCAGCGCACCCGCGCCCGACCATCGGTCTCGAGGCACTCGAGCAGCCCACCCGAGAAGAGCAGGACGACGGACGGGGTCGGCGAGGGCAGGAGCCTGGCGCCGGGGCGGCGCAGCATCCAGGCACGACGCACGGGGAGCCGAAGCGGCCCCTTCGCCTCGGGACCCATCGGCCCGCCCTCTCCCGGAACGACCCGCGCCAGGTCGCTAAAAGCGACGATTCCGTCAGAGGCGACACCGAGGCTCTCGACAGGTTCGCCAGGCCAATTGCGCCTCTCGATGCTCGCGCCGGTCCGGGCCGAAAGGCGGTAGAGCCTCCGCGCGGTCGCCGCGTAGATGGTCCCGCTGCTTAGCACCGGCGGGCAAGTCAATGGCTCGGCAAACTCGCGCTCCCAGGCCGCACCCCCCGTCTCGGCCTCTAGTGCCACGATGCGGCGGCCTTCGCCCAGGACGACCAGGTGTCCCGCGACCCCGAGCGCCATGGCCGACGGGACGAATGGCCTGTCCCAGAGCAACTCCCCACTTGCCTTGTCGAGGGCGAACGCGCCCTGGTAGTCGCGCGGGGCAAAGACGACCGCCCGCCCCACCACCAGCGGTCTCGCGCCCCGCCGCCGCAAGACCGCGAGGAGGTTCGGCCCGAGCCGGACCCGCTCGTAGGTTCTCACCCACTCGGGAAGGCCATCGCGCGCGTCGAGGCGCGCGACCGTGCCGGAGTCGGTGGCGCAATAGACGGCGCCGCGGCTGACCGTCAGGCCGCTGCCGAACCAGGCAAGTGCCAGAAGGCCACGCCGGAGCCTGGGCGAGCCCTCCGCGCAAGAGAGCGCGATGGTGTGGAAGCCGAGAAGGCGCCGCCAGAGGAAGCGCCCATCCCGAGCGTCGAGGCAAACCAGGTAGCAGGGCTGGGCCAGAGGCCCGGCCCGACGGATCGCCAGGACGTAGAGGCAGCCGTCGGCAACGACCGGGTCGGTCAGCGGCCAGAGGCCCCGCCACTGGGGGCCGTCGCCCGTGGCCCAGAGCAATTCGCCACCCTCGAGGTCGAAGGCGGCAAGGCCGCCAGGCACCTGGCCCCCGGGGTCGAGGCCCCAACGGGTGTAGATTCGCCGCCCGGTCAGCGCCGGGACGAATGGACCGGGAACCACGGTCACGTTCTCGCGGCGCTCCCGCTCGCGGGCCTCCGGCGGGAGCGACTGACAGGCTCTCCACCACGTCGGGGCGTTGCCGCCTCGGCGATAGACGGCCAGGAGGTTCGGCCCGGAGACGACGAGGTGATCGCCGTAGGGGAGGATGGTCGGCCGGGGCTGGCGGAACAGGACCCTCAGCGCCTCGTCCTGCTCCAGCCACGGGTCGGCAGGCCACGGAGGGGCCGGCGGCAATAGAAGGTCCCGCGGGGTCACCTGTGAAAGGGCGGGCGCGGGGACCTGGCCCCGGCCCGAGGCGCTCTCGGCTCGCTCGATGATCGCGAGGCCGCGCGCGGCGGCGGCCGCGGGTCTCTGGGAGCGCGCCAGCCGGCGGACGTCCTCGAAACATCGCGCTGCAATCCCGTAGTGGCCTCGCCTGAGCACGCGCTCGCCGACCCCGACCAGCGCCTCGTGGACCCGCCGGGACCACGGGGCCCGGCGCAGGGCGCGCCAAACCGTCAGCGAGTCCGAGAGGTCCCCTTCGCGCGCGGGCATGTTCGAGGAGGCAGGGCCTTGCGCGGCGCCGCGAGCGGTCTCCTCGGCCAACTTCCAGAGGGAGCGGTAGAGCCTGGGGCCGGCGGGCGCGAGGCGGTTGGTTTCCGCTGCCCTCGCCACGAGGGCCGCCACTCGCTTCGGCTCGACCTGGGCACCGGCTCGGCGGATGGCCTCGATTTCAGCCTCGAGGCCGGCGTCGGCCGGCACCGAGGGCTCGACGACGACGATTCTGGGCCTGGCGCGGGGCAGCCGAAAGCGCGGCCGGTAATCCGGGTCGGTCTCGACAAGGCATTGATAGAGCCTCTGGGCCTCGGATAGGTGGCCCGCGGTGTAGAAGAGCCTCGCTCTAGCCTCCTGCCACCATCGCTCGTCGGCCAGGCCGCGCAAGCGCTCGAGGGCGTGCGCGGCGGCCCAGAAGTCGAGCCGCGAGAGGGAGAGGCTGAATGTGGTCTGGAGCGCGGCCACGACCGCCTGGCTGTCGGGGGGCAATCGTCCAACGGCGGCCAGGGAGAGAAGGCGCCCGCTGGCATAGCGGGCGAACGCCTCGCCTCCGTCCACCTGCCCGGGTTCACTGCCGAGGGAGCGGAGGATGTCGAGGAGGGCCGCGATTGCCCGGTCGCAGCGCCCCGGGAACACCTCGACGAGGTATCGCCACCAGCGGCAGGCGTCGCGCCTGAGGCCAAACCTGCGAAGGCCCTCGGCCACCTCGCGGATCGTGCGAACCCGCAATTCGTCGTCGGCCGGGAAACGGCCGAGGAGCGCCGCCTTGAGGCGCAGGAGGCGCAGCGCGTATGTCCGCTGGTTGTGGGCGCGGTCGGTTTTGTCAGCGAGCAGTTCTTCCTGCCAGCGTCGGGTGTTGGCCTCGAGGGTGGTTTGCCAATCGGCCTTCCACTCGATGCGGGAGCCCGGGTCGTCCGGCCACTCGGTCCGGGGAGGCGTGGGGAAGCCATCGAGCGCGGCGATGCAGACGGTCAACGCGACAAGGACAGACAGCGGCATGGCTCCTGGGCGGTCGCTAACGGGAGCATTCTGGCGCGCGGCCTGGTGGCAGTCAAGCCGGCGAGTCGGCTCGGTCGGTTGGCCTTTGGCGAGCACTTCAGTTAGAATGCCCAGGCAGGCCGTCCCTCGCGGGCGGCCGCCGCAACTACGAGGCGACAGAACCTTGAACTCCACAACGATCGCCCTGTCGGTCGTTCTTTCGTCCACTCTGGCCTCGGGGGAAGAGTTCGTCGCCAGATGGCCTGAGCGGGTGGAGCGGATTTGGGTGGGGCCACAGTTCTGGTCGAACCGCCTCCAGGACTGGCGGGTGGCAGGCGGCCGCC
>CAYYCI010000070.1:0-11421 GCA_964470215.1 uncultured Planctomycetota bacterium | reverse complement strand
CGGGTTGGGTGTCTTCGACGAGGACCACCGTGTCGGCGCCCTGGGGGACAGGTGCCCCGGTCATTATCCTCGCACACTGCCCCCTGGCGATTGTCCTGGTGGGGACAACCCCTGCCGGAATGTCCTCGACGATCTTGAGCGTGGCCGGGGTCTCGGGCAGGTCGTCGGCGATGACCGCGAAACCATCCATCGCCGACTTGTCGAAAGGGGGCATGTCCACGTCCGAGGCAATGTCCTCGGCCAGGACCGCCCCGAGGCTCTCCTGGAGAGTGACGGCGACCGCCTCGTTGGGCCCGACCCTGGCGAGGACGGTCGCGAGCGCTTCCTGAACCGTGATCATCCCAGAACCCTCAAGGCCGATGCCTTGATTGTAGCATAAACCACGTCGCCTGGGCTAAGAGCCATCTGGCGCTGGGTGGCGGTCGTGATGTGGGCGACGAGGGGCTCGCCAGCGTCGAGGCGGACGACGGTGGTCGGGCCGCTGACCGCGATGCCACGGACCACGGCACGGCAACAATTCCTGGCGCTGGATGCTATCGGCTCGCGCGAGAGGATGATGGCCGCCGGGTCGGCGACCACCCGCGCGGGGCCGGCGTGGTCGGCGATCACCTCGAGGGCCAGGCCGCCCTGGGAGCGGAAACTCGCCACCCCGTTGCTCATCTCGACGACCCCGCTGAGGACGTTGGCGAGTTCCTGCTGGTGGAGGTGGCCGCTGCGCATGACCAGCAACTGGTCGGCCAGCGCCAGAACCAGGTCTGCCTCGTGGGCGGCGAGCACCACCGTGCGGCCCTCTTGCTTCAGCTCGCGCAGGATGTCCACCACCCGCTGGCGGCTCGCCCTGTCCACGGCAGTCAGCGGCTCGTCGAGGAGGAGGACGTCGGCTTCGAGGACGAGCGCTCTTGCGATGGCCACGCGTTGCGCCTCGCCGCGTGAGAGTTCTCGGGCGTGGCGGCTGGCGAGGTCCTTCAGCCCGAGGCGCTCGAGGGCGGCCATTGCTCGGTGCCGTCGCTCCGCGCGCTCGAGGCCGAGCACCCGCAGGCCGTATTCGACGTTTGCCACCACGCTGCCACGGAAGAGCACGGCGGGCTGAAGGACGCAGGCAACCTTTCCCGCCAGCGAGCGCGCGGCGCGGGGCGCCGGCGGCAGCGGTCGCCCGCGGAACCACACCCGCCCGGCGTCGGGGCTTTCCAGCCCCGCGAGGATTTCGATCAGGGTGGTCTTGCCTGCGCCGTTCGGCCCCAGGAGGCCGCAGAAGCAGCCCTCGGGGATCGCCAGATGGGGCACGTCGAGGACGACCGCCCCGCCGTGGCGCTTCACGAGGTCGCGGGCTTCGTAGGCATTCGCCACGGGCCCCTCCGTTGTTGGAGCGCGTGCAGGACGATGTTGACCGCCAGTGCGACGCAAAGAAGGATCAGGCCGAGTGCGACGGCCAGACCGAACTGTCCCTTGCTGGTCTCGAGGGCGATGGCGGCGGTCATGTTGCGGGTGTGGCCGCGGATGTTCCCGCCGAGCATCAGCGAGATGCCCACCTCGGCGATCACTCGCCCGAAGCCGGCCACCACCGCGGCGGCTACCGCGGCCCGCGCCTCGGACAGGACGCTGGCGAGGACCCTCAAACGTCCGGCCCCCAGGCTCCGGGCGGTTTTCGCCAGCGAGGGGTCTGTCTCGCCGACCGCCGCGACGGTCAGGGCCGCTATCAGGGGAGTGGCGAGGACGAATTGGCCGAGGACCATGGCGGTGGGGGTGTAGAGCAGGCCGAGCGGACCGAGCAGGCCCCTGCGCGAGAGGAGCCCATAGAGCACCAGGCCGACGACCACGGTGGGAAGCGCCATGGCGGTGTTCAGGACGACCAGGACGCCTGTCCGTCCCCGGAAACGGCTGGTGCCGACGGCCAGCCCGAACGGCACCCCGGCCGCTGCCGCGAGCGCCGTCGCGGTCGTGGAGACGGCAAGGGAGAGTCCCGCGGCACCGTAGACGTCGGGGTCGAAGTTTGCGATGAGCCTGACGGCCTCGCTCACTCCCTTTGTGAGATAGCCCATGGTGGGTCAGCCGTGGATGTCGGGCACGACGAAGTCCAGGCCCAGGCGCTCGAGGCTCTGGCGCCTCGGCGCGCCGTCGGGCCCCCAGCCCATCTCCTCGAGGTATTCCCGCTCCTGGGTGGCCAGGTCCACGGTGATGCCATTCGTGGGGCCGGCGGCAGCGGCGGGTCGCCGATGATTCGGCCTGAGACCTTCAGGGTCGTGTTCTTGATGTCTTCGCGGATGTTGAATGCGACGCGGAAATTGGCGATGCGGTCGCCGGTCTCGACGATGTCGTCGGCGGTCCAGTTCGTGCTTATCGCACCCTTGAGGGAGCCCGCCTGGCTTTTCGGAAATGCCGGAGAAAAGGAGTCCGTGGAAACCGGCGAATTTCGTCTTCGGGCCGAAATCGCCGCCGGAGTTGGCGTCGCCGAAGCGGCCGGTTCTCGGCGACTTGCCGACGACCTGGGAGCGGTTCCCACAGATGGCCGGGGTGCCGCTGAGCGGCCCGGCGATGAAGCCCAGCAGGTTGTCCGGCTCGAGGGGGTCAATTCCCGGCTTCGTGCGGGTGTAGAGGAAGCAAGCGCCGAGGCCGTAGCCGCCAAGATACTTCAGGTGGAGTTGGTCATTGGGCGTTTCGATCTCGATCTTGCCACTCGTGAGGTTCACCGAAGCGATCCTGCCCATGGTCCCTCGCACAGGCGTGCTCGGCCTCCTGCAATCTGGCGGTCTGGTGGTCGCCGACGCGGGCTAGTCTAGGGATTGGCCGCCGGCGTGTCAAGCAACCCGGCCAGCGGGATTCAAGAAACTGGGGCGCGTGGGCTTTGGCACGCTTCTTCCCGTCGCAGGTTCCCAATAAAAGGACGTACGGCGCGTAAACCTGCACGCGGAAACCGTGCCCCGTCTCCTGGACAGGCTCGAAGCCTGCCACCGAAAAGAATGCTTTCCCGGGATTAGGGAAGCCGCTGAGCGCTATTGCTTCCGCCCTTCTTTCACGCCGGTTTGAAGTTAGGCGGGGGTTCTGGTATTCTGGCTCGAGAGAGGAAGGAAGCGTCTGCGATTGCGAAACGTGGCCTGATGCGGCTCCTTGCGTCTTTGTTCTTCCTGCTGAGTTTCCTGTCGTTGTGCCTGGGCGCTGCGAACCCGCCGATGGTGGGCCTGGAGTGTGAGCAGGCGGGGAGGCTGCGCGGGCCGGCGTGGTTGCGCTGGGACAGCGGGGCCTCGCACCTGCGGTGCCTGGAGTTGATAGGCGAACGCGCAGGTGCGTTCGTCGAGGCGCGCCTGCCCAGGAGCGGGAACTATGTGGCGTGGGCGCGGGCGCGGGCCATGGGTCGGGGGCCTGGCGCCTTGACACTCCAGGTCAATGGCCAACGCCTGAACGCCCCCGTGGAGAGCCGCCAGTGGGGGTGGACGCGCCTGGGGGTGGTGGGGCTAAAGCGTGGCACCCAGAGCTTCAAGTTCCTCGTGGCGGGAGCGGTCCGCCTGGATCAACTCTTGCTCAGCGGCGACGGGAACTTGGTGCCCGAGGGCTTGTGGAAAGAGGCAGGTGGCGAGGAGCGGCGCATCTATTTCGCCGACGACTTCATGCGCGCCAAGCGCGAGCAGGGCGCCTGGCGCCCCCTGAGCGGCAATTGGGCCGTGACGGAACTGAAAAAGCGCGAGACCTTCGACCCTGCGCGCAGCGCCAACGCCTTCTCCTACCTGGGGGTGGCGACGAAAGAGGGCCGGGCCGAGGCCGTTACCGGCTATCCCTTTTGGCGCAACTATAGCCTCGAGGCGGCGGTTCGCTCGAAGGGCGGCGCGCCTTTCGGTTTCGCTATCCTGCGCCAGGGCGAACGCGACGGCTATTTCGTCCGCTGCGAGCCGGCGGCCGGGCGGCTGGCGCTCATCCGCGTTCTCGACGGCATCACCGAGCGCCTCGCCACCCGGAAGGGCCGCTTGCGAGTGGACGACTGGTACCACCTGAGGGTGGACGCCTGCGACGGGGAGTTGGCCGTGGCCATTGACGGCCACACGGTCCTCCACGCCACCGACCAGAGGCTGCTCGAAGGGCTCGTGAGCCTGTGGACGGAGGACCCGAAGGGGACGCTTTTCGACGACGTGTTGGTTCGCTCACTCGAGATGGTCGTCGAGCGCTTCGCGCCCCCCAGCCTCGATGCCTGGGAAAAAGACGGCACCTGGCAGCTAGCGGCCAGGAGGCTGGTCGGTGTGGGTCGTTTGGTTTCGCGGCCACCGCTGTCCTGGTCGGACTTGACCCTGGCGACCACAGTCGAGGCAAGCGACGGCGAGGCCGGCGTCATCCTCGACTGGCGCGACCCGGGCAATTATGCCGTCGTTGCCCTGATGCCTGGGACGGGCCGGGTGGAGGTCCGCGAGGTGCGGAGCGGGCGCCCGGCGGTGATCGCTGCCGCGTCCGTGTCCAGGGGAGCCGGCGCCCACGCGCTGAGGGTCACCCAGAGCAACGGGCGGGTGGCAGTCGAGGTGGACGGCGCGACAATGGTCGAGACGTATCGCCCGGTGGCCGCCGGTGGGCGCATGGGGGTGTTTGCCACCAAGAAGGGGGCCTTTGGTCCCATTCGCCTCGTGAGGGCACAGCAGACCCCCGTCCATCGTGTCCACAATCGCATTTTCGCGGGCGAGGACACCATGTCGGCGTGGGCGAGCGCGGCGAGCGACTGGCAACTCGAGAAGGCCGACGCCAGGACCGTGGCCTGGCACGAGATCGAACACTGGGGCGATTGCACCGTCGCCTACAAACTGCCAGAGCGGGGCGTCGTCCCTGGGAAACTTGGTCTGTTGGTCCGCGGGGACGGCAAGGGCCTCGGGAAAGGCTACAGCCTGGTGGCCGAGCCTCAGCCGAAGGCCCCGGCGAAGTTGACCCTTTCGCTCGATGGCAAGGCGGTGGGTGCCACGGCTCTGCCGGCCTCGGCGCGCGAAGTCTCGTTGGCGTGGATTGGCGACTGCGCGCTCGCCCAGGCGGACGGCAAGACGCTGCTGTGGCACCGTGCTCCCCAGCGACCAGCCGGGCGAAGGGCGGCGCTCTGGGCCGAGGGCTGGAGCCCGGCGTTCGAGAGCACGTCGGTCGTCTCCTCGAACCTGATAGACGATTACTTCGAGACGGCGCCGACCGGCTGGCGGGTGGGCAGCGGGGTCTGGGAGATGCAGAACCGCTGGACCTGCTCGCCCCAGTGGTCGTGGCTGGGCGGGGGGAGCGACGACGTGGCGATGCTCTGGAACAAGCACCGCTTCAAGGGCGACATCACGGTCCACTTCTTCGCAGCGTTCCAGATGCGTCGGGTCGGGGGACGCATCTATCGCCCTAAGGACATCAACGTGAGCATCTGTGCTGACGGACGCAACCTGTCGTCCGGCTACACGTTCCTCTACGGCGGCTGGAACAACACCCGCACTGCGCTGCTCAAGGGCAACAAGGTGGTCGCCTCGACCACAAGCCTGGCAGCGAGACCCCCAACACTGCTCGACACCACACCAGCGACTAACCAACTCCACCGCAAGTGGTGGCACTTGGCTATCGAGAAACACGGCTCAAGGATCACGTGTTATGTGGACGAGCGCCTGGTCCTGACCTACGACGACCCGGAGCCCCTGGAGGGGGGGAGCGTGTGTGTGTGGACACACGACAACGCCATCATGGTGGCCCGGGCGTGGATCGCCTACGAGCGCGAAGAGGGGATGGAGGAGCCGCTGTTGCCGGTCCCGAAGCCGGTTCCGCCCTCGGCGCCACCCCCGCCTTCAATCAAGCCGTCGTTCAATCTGGTTTACCACGACTTCGAGGACGGCCTCGGGCAGTGGAAGGGCACACCTGGCTCGACGGAGGTGGGCCTTGTCGAAGGAAATGGCGGCCGGGCGTTGGCCGTCAGGAACGTCCACTGCGGCGGGAAGTTCCACCTGGGGCTGCCGCTCGAGCCGTTCGATGCACAGGCGTGGCCGAGGCTGGGTTTCGCCTATCGCTTCCCGGCCGACGCGAAGGTTAACCTCCACGTCCGCGCCAGGGGGCGTCTCCACACGGTCGTCCTCACCGATCCCAGCGAACACGTCGCGGGGGTGCCGGTGATCGGGCAGGTGGCGATCGAGGCGGACGGGGCGTGGCACGAAGCTCAGGTGAACCTGCGGGCCATGCTCCGGCGCTGCTATCCCGGCGCCGACGGCTTAGCGGTCGAGGGACTGAGCATCGGGGCGATAGACGAGAGCCGTTACCTGACCGCGGGGTTCGGGGGAAACACGGCCGGGGTGACGTACTACCTCGACGACGTGTGGCTCGGCGGGCCTGCCCCGTCGAAGGTGGCGTTCAAGTGGGACGAGAAGACGCCCGCCGCCTACCAGATTGACCGCAAGCCGCTCGGCGAGCCGGCCGGCGAGATCGTCAGCGGGGGGAAGGCCGAATTCGAGGGACTGGCCGACGGGCGTTGGTTCTTCCATCTGAGAGCCCGGTTAGCCGACGGCTCGTGGTCCAGGACGGTTCACCTGCCGGTCTTTGTGGACCGCTCGCCCCCGCGAGTGGTCTCGGCTGAGCCACAGGCGGGCACGCGCTCGGCGAGTTCGCGGGTGCGTGTGGTGCTGGAGGATGCCAGCGGGGTTGTCCCGACCTCGCTGAGGGTGAAGTTTGCGGGACAGGACTACAGGCCGGCGGTCCGTCCGTCGAGTCCGACGGCCAGGTGGGAACCTTCGGCGCTGACCTTCGACCCGGTGAGCGGCGAGCTCACACTCGACCTGGCCATGCTCCCGATGTCGTTCAACGATGGCCAGGAGATGGTCCTGGTGGTCGAGGAGGCGAGCGACTACCTGGGGAACAAGATGGCGCCGTGGAGGCTCCGCTGGCACTACGACCGCAGCAGCGACACCGAGCCGCCCCGGGTGTTGAAACTGGAGGGTAACGCCGACCGCCTGTGTTGCGACGACTTCGAGACCGGCCTCGGTGAATGGTCGGCCGTGAAAAGTTCCTCGAGCGAGAAATCCACGCCCGTCGCCTACTCAATTATCGAACGCGACTCGACCACGGCCGCTAGCGGGCGCTACTCGCTGCGCGTCTACAACCCGTATGCGGGTGGGCCGTTCCCGGTGATCGCGCGTTCCAGCCCGTTCGAGGCCGGCCGCTACCCCATCGTGGCCTTCGACTACAAGGTGCCGTCGAACTTGCGCGCCGACCTCGTGTTGACCATCGGGGGAACGCGCTACACCGTCCGCTTCACCGACCCCAATGGCACCCATTGCATCGGGGCGGTGCCCGGGGTCGTCGCCGACGACCGCTGGCACCACACCGAGTTCAACCTCCACCAGATGCTCACGGCGAGCCTGCCCGACGCTCCTTCCTACACGATCACCTCGCTGGGCTTTGCCGACACGGGCTTCGGGGGGAACAACGACGGGGTTGAGTATCACATAGACAACTTCACGATCTCGTCCGCTTCCTCGAGCCGGCCGGCCCCGATCGAATGGCGGCTCTCGGCCCACGACCCCAGCGGCATCGCCGCCTATCAATACAGCGTGACCACGGTTGGCGAACCCGTCCGCTGGCGCGACGCCTCGCAACCACACTGGCGACTCGAGAACCTCGGCGTGGGCATATTCAACTTCCTCGTCCGGGCGCGCGACGGCGCGGGAAACTGGTCTCGGCCCATCCAGCGTAAGGTCCTCGTGGACGACAAGGCACCCGCGATCGAGGGCATCGAACCCGCCCCGGGCAAGTCCGCCGCAGCCGGCATCGTACGAGTGAGCCTGAGCGAGAAGGGCTCCGGCGTCCACCGCCGCAACACCTACCTCGTGGTGGCGGGCAAGAAGTACTCGATAGGCCAACCCGGCGTCGTTTACGACGCTCGCGCCCGCACCCTCACCTGGCGCGCCACCGCGCTCGACGAGCCGGTCGTCTTCGCCAACGGCCAACAGGTGGCCGTCGAGGTCCACGCCGAGGACTGTGTGGGCAACGCGACGGGGCGGAAGTGGACCTGGAAGATGGACTACGCGCTCGACAAGACCCCGCCGCCGACCCCGTATGTCAGCCGCAGGCCGACCCGCGCGCTCGTGCGTAACACCTTCGAGAAGGACACCGGCCTGTGGAAGGCCTACAGCGGTTACGGCTCACTGGCGCGGACCACCGCCACCGCCGCCACGGGGCGACGTTCCCTGCGCATCACGGCCACCCGCTCGCGCCGCTATTTCGGGGCCTATGCCTACCGGGGTAAGTTCGACGCGCTGACCTATCCGATAGTCAGTTTCGACTACAAGATGCCCACGGGCCTGGCGATGAACCTCCACGTGCGGGGCGAGTCGTCGTGGCGAACAATCAAACTGACCGGCACCTCGGCCTACTACACGCTCATCGGCTCGGTCCCCCTGAAGGCCGACGGGCAGTGGCACCACGCCGAGATCGATCTCGCCCGCCTCCTGAAACTATCCTCGAAGACCTCGTCATCGCGCAGGGTCCTGCGCTATATCCTCTTCGCCGACTTCGCCTCGCGCTCCGTCAGGGCGGGAACGTCCTTCTACATTGACAACTTCGCCATAAGCACCCGCGAGACTGGGAAGAAGGTCACCCTCGAGTGGAACGTGGCAACTGACCCCACCGGAATCGCCGGCTACGCCTGGAGCGTGGACAAGAAGCCGGAGAGCCTCCCGACCAGGCTCTCCGGGACCAAGCCCGAGGCGGTGCTTGAGAACCTCGGTCCCGGGAAGTGGCTCTTCCACCTGCGGGTGCGGGATGGTGCAGGGAACTGGAGCGCCCCGACCCACTTCCCAATAGAGGTCTCGCCCTCCCCCGCCAAGTGAACGAGCGGCTCGCCGCCAGGCCAGCCGCTCGGGCCGAGGAGCGAATCTGTCGGTCCTGGGCTATTCTTCCTTCTTGTTTTTTCGCTTTCTGGCTTTCACTTTCGCGAATGCCAGTGCGATGATCCCTCCGCAGAGCATCGTCGAGGTTGCCGGCTCCGGGATGGCGGGCAACTCGGCCTCGATATTGACCTCGTCGTTGCCGCAGTCCATGGTCCAGTGGCCGGTGAAGGGGACGGGCGAGGTCGAGACGGGGAGCGCGGCCAGGGGGACGGAGGCCTCGATGACGTAGTGGCCGCAGCCGATCGAGGAATAGAAGAGGCTCGAGAAATCGGGTTCCCAGGCCAGTGTGCCACCGAGGATGTAGGCGGGGTCGCTGGAGGGGAAGATGGTTGCGCCGTGCCAGTCCACGTCGCTGTAGAGTGCCCCGACGATGTTGCCGTTGTTCCCCGTCGTCTCGATCCCGAAGTCCCAGGTGCCGTCGCGGCCTATGTCGAGGGCTATGTCCCCGGGGGTCCTGTTGCACGTCCCGTTGGGCGGGACACCGGTGACGACCAAGAAGTAGGCGTATTGCTCGTCGGCTGTGAAATAGAAGGCCTCGGCGTCGTAGTCCTGCCCGCCCCAGCCCGGGCCGAGGTAGCCGCCCGTGCCGGGCCGGTAGTCCTCGCCCGAGCCACCGATGTTCACGTAGATGCCGGGCAGCGGCTCCCAATCCGAGTGGCAGTAGTCCACGGGGTTGATGCCCCAATCGCCGACCTGGCCGTCGATGGTGATCGTGTAGCCGAGGGCCTGGCATGCCGTGAGCCCGAAGACCGCCAATGCCAGGACCAGTGCCCAAGGACGCACCATGCTCGGTCCCATATCCGCGCTTCTCCTACCCAGAGTCGCTCGCTTTGTTTGATTGCCCGGCCACCCGTCGCGTGCCCGGGCGCTTTGGGATTGGCGATTCTTCTCTCTTGATTGTGCCGAGCAAATGCCGTGCCGGTGATGCGAGGAATCGCCTCGGCTGGCCCTAAAGCCTTGCAAGACAGAAGTTTCTAGGCGGGAGGGTGCCTGACCGCGCTGGCCAGTGAAACCGGCTATCCGTTAAACAGTCTGGCAGGCGTTGGCCCCTGAGAACCGCAACTCTTTGCCTGCTCTAGGGATGGGCTGTTCAAAAGAACGACACCGCCCGAAAGAATGTCCTTACAACGCCGCTTGTCCGTCTGGCGGCACTTCCGCTCGGATGGCCCAGGCTTCCTCGCCGAACGGTGGGAATGTGGCCTCCGAGCGGGTCGAGGGCGGAGAAGGCATGGAAAAACCCGTCGCCGGCCTGTGGCCAGGCGACGGGTTGGAAGCGGATGGAAGAGACGTTCAGCGCTTGGAGAACTGGAAACTGGCCCGCGCGCGACGATGCCCGTACTTCTTGCGCTCCTTCTCGCGCGCGTCGCGCGTCAGGTAGCCCTCGTCCTTGAGTTTCTGGTGGAACGAGGGGTCGATCTTCACCAGCGCCCTGGCAATCCCCAGGCGCAAGGCATCGGCTTGTGCCGAGATGCCTCCACCCCTGATGTTGGCGAGAACGTCGTAGCGCCCGAGAACCTTAACGGCGCGGAGCGGCGCGCGGATGTTCGCCCGAAGCCTCTCAACGGGGAAGTACTCGTCGGCCGGCCGCCCATTGACCAGCATCTGGCCGCTTCCCCGCCGAAGCCTCACGCGGGCAACCGCCGTCTTCCGACGCCCGGTGCCCAAGTAGTAGCCAACTTCCGTCGCCGTCGCCAACTAACTCGTCCTCCTGCTCACAACTCCAGTGGTTGCGGGTGTTGTGCGCTGTGGGGGTGGTCCGGGCCGGCATAGACCTTGAGTTTTCGGAGCATGTGGCGGCCGAGTTTGTTCCGCGGCAACATCCGCCGCACCGCCTCGCGGACCACGCGGTCCGGCCTGGTCGCCATCATCTTCGCCATCGGGATGGTCTTGAGGTGGCCCGGCCGAGTCGAAAGGCGGTGGTAAACCTTCTGCTCAATTTTCTTGCCGGTGACCCGGACCTTCGCCGCGTTCACCACCACCACGTAGTCGCCAGTGTCCACGTGGGGCGTGTAGGCCGGCTTGTGTTTGCCCTGAAGAATGGTCGCAATGCGCGTGGCGAGGCGGCCCAGTATCTGGCCGTCGGCATCCACCAAGTGCCACGCAGCCTCGACCTCGCCGGGCTTTGCCATGTAGGTCTTCGCCATGCCTTTCACCTCATTGGAAAACGTATTATACCCACCACCCTCAACAAGTCAAACCACGACCGTCACCCGCGTGCAACCACAGATGGTGGACGACCGACGCGAGGCCAGCGACACAGTGGGTTGACCAAGAATCTGCCGCGAGGGACCGGCGCGCGGAATGAACCGACGGGAATTCCGCGAGCAACACTGCACCGTGCCAGAGCCCACCCCGGCGCGCCCGCCGCTCGAGTTAGCGAGTTTGCATTTACCAGGGTGCTGCGCTATCATTTTCGGCTTGAATCTTGAGCCGAAAGGAGCCGATCGTGGCGCTGATCGTCCAGAAATACGGTGGGACCTCCGTTGCCACCCCCGAACGCATCCGGGCCGTGGCCGAACGAGTCCTGCGGACCCAACGCGAGGGCAACCAGGTGGTGGTG
>CAYYCI010000069.1:9997-11436 GCA_964470215.1 uncultured Planctomycetota bacterium | reverse complement strand
TCGTTGGGGGAATTCGCGGCGGACGAGCCGGATGGCTTCCTCGCGGCTCGATATCTCGCCCTCGAGTTGGGCGTCTTCGATCCGCTCGAGCATCTCGCGAAAGCGCGGGCCGGGCTTGTAGCCCATATCGATCAGGTCGTGGCCGGTCAGCAGGCGCGGGGGACGAATCTCCTCGGCCTTCAGGCTCGCGAGTTTCTCCTTGCAGAAATAGTAACTCGACAGGTCGCCGTGGCTGGCGAGGCAGTCGGCGCGGTGGAGTTCCAGGTGTTCGTTGATCAGCGGGCTGCGTAGGAGGCGCTTGAGGCGGCTCTCGCGCATCTCGCGGACGACCATGAACTTCATGTGCTCCGCCACCAACTCCACTATCGCGTCCGTCTCCTCGTTCGAGAAGCGCAGCCGTTCGCACACCCTCCGCGCGATCTGCGCGCCGACCTTGTCGTGGAGGTTGAAGCGGATGCGGTCGGTGTGGGTGATGGTGTGGGGCTTGCCGACGTCGTGCAAGAGCGCGCCAAAGGCCAGGACCACCGAAGGCTCGTTCAGCGCATCGAGGGTGCGGCAGGTGTGGGTGAAGACGTCGCCCTCGGGATGGAATGCCCCCGGTTGGGGCACCCCGTGCATCTGTTCGACCTCCGGGAGGACCTGGCCGAGGAGGGTGGTCTCGCGGAGGAGCTCGAGGCCGCGACCTCGCCCCGGGCCGGTCAGAATCCGGGACAGTTCGTCGCGGAGCCTCTCGGCGCTCACCGCCTTGATCTCCGGGGCGTGGCGCAGGATGGCCTGAAAGGTGGCTTCCTCGATGCGGTAGTCGAACCGCGCGGCGAAGCGCACCGCGCGCATCATCCGCAACTTGTCCTCGGCGAAGCGCTGGTCGGGGTCGCCGACGGCGCGGACCAGGCCCTCGCGGATGTCGCGCTCGCTTCCGACGTAGTCAATCACTTTGTCCTCGCGCGGGTCGTAGAAGAGGGCGTTGATTGTGAAGTCGCGGCGCAAGGCGTCCTCGCGCGGGTCGGCGGGGTGGACCTCGTCGGGGTGGCGGCCGTCGCTGTATTCCCCTTCCCCGCGGAAGGTCGCCACCTCGAACTGGTCCCCGCCCATCACCACGATGACCACCCCGAACTGGCGGCCGACGGGGATGGTTCGCGGGAAGAGGGCCTCGATCTCCTCGACCGTCGCGTCGGTGGCGATGTCGTAGTCGTGGGGCTTCTCGCCGCGGAGGATGTCGCGGACGCAGCCGCCGGCGAAGTAGGCCACGTGGCCAGCCTCGGCCAGGCGTTCGACGATCCTGAGCGCTTTTCTCCTTAGAACGGGCATAGCGCCCTCGGTTCTGGTTATTCGCGGTTGCCGGGTGCGGGTTCGTTCTCGACGGCGAAGTAGCGCTGGACTATGCGGCGGTATCGCCAGGGGATTTCGTCGCGTCGCAGGGCGGCTCGAGCCGCGGCGCT
>CAYYCI010000069.1:0-9897 GCA_964470215.1 uncultured Planctomycetota bacterium | reverse complement strand
GCCTGGCGAGCAGTTCCGCCAGTTGGCGGTCCACTGCTCTTGTGATCTCCTGGCCGCCCGCGACGGCCTGGAGTTGGGAGAGGCGAGCGCGGGCGGCGGTGGTGGCGTTGCGGACTAGCCGGTGTTCTCTCTCTGCGGCCTGGCGTCGCGCACGCCAGCCGAGGAGGTCCATCGGGGGCAGGAGCGCGGCCACGACGAGCGTGAGCGCTCCGGCGGCCAGCGCCGGCCACGAGCGGGGCATCCTCAGGGGAAGCGTCGCGCGGAGATCGAGGGAAGCCGCGTGGCGGGTTGCGTCCTGACGCACCAATTCGGCCATCGGCCCCTTCCCTGCGGCCAGTGCGCTGGAGAGGCGTTCCTGGAGGTCGAAGCGCGCGTCAGCCGCCAGGGCGGCCTCGGCCAGCCCGGGCCAGCGGCTCAAGCCCAGGGTCAGCCCGACGAATGCCCCACAGAGGACCGGCAGTGCCCCGAGGACCTCCGGTGGTGCTGGGAGGGCGACCAGTCGCTCGGCGGCCACGAGCACCGCGCCGCACCACAGCCCCGCCGCAAGCCAGGTCACGAGCGAGGCGAGCAGCCGCTCGAGGCCCGTGCGCATGGCGAAGCGCTTGACGAAGGTCGCAATCGCATCCATTGGCCGAATTCCCGCTTCCACACCTGCGATTCTACCCCGGGCGTTGCGACTGGTCAATGAGAGGGGGAACCGAAACAGGTCACGGTTCCGTCCATCGTTGTCAGGTAGAGGTTGCCGCCGGCCGCGGCCAGGCCGTCCCAGACCGGTGGAGAGCGGAGTTCGACCTTGCTGAGGATCCTGCCATCGGCGGGCGCCACGGCCAGGAGCAGGCCGCCCTTCTTCCCGGCAAGGGCAGCTTCTTGCTGGGCGAGGGCCTTTTCGGCGTCGGGCGTGGGGAGGAGTTTGTAGACCTTTGTCTCCTCGGCGAGGGCGGGCGGGCCGGCGATGAACAGCGCGGTCGGTTCGCCGCTTGACTCGGACGCGCCGGCCAGGACCATCGCCCGGACGAGCAAGGGCACCGGCCGGCTCCACAGGCGGGCCACGTCCTTCCGTCCCCAGGGCGGGATGCGTGTTCGTTTGACCGCCGCCGGGACCAGCCTCGGTCGTCTGGTGGTGGCGAAGAGTTCATACTCGTTGGGCGTCGTCCAGTAGTAATATCGCGGTCGGCGGCCGTAGCCGTAAACCTTCTGGCCGGCGAAGACCAACATCTGCCCGGAGGGCACCTCGTGTCCTGCACGGAACCAGTCGCGGTAGCCCGTGTAATAGCGAGTGCCGAGGATCCAGTAACTGCGGTGCCACCAGGTCCCGTCGAGCAGTCCCGTTGGGGAGAAGAGGTGGGGCCTGGGCTCGGGGTGGCGTTTGCCCTCCAGGTCGAAGGCGAGGTGGCGCATGTAGACGAGTTGGCCGTCCGAGGACAGGACGTCGGGCAGGGCGCCGGGGAGGTCGAAGCCCCTGACCACGCCCTTGCGCTGGTGGCCGGTGGATGGGTCGCGGCTGTCGAGGCGCGCCTCGCTCAGTAGGCTTCCGGTGGCCAGTTGGAGCCTGAGGAGGCGGATGCCGCCGTCGAGATAGGACGAGCGGCCGGCCGCACACCAGACCTGGCCGTCGCGGACCAACACGTTGCCGTGGACTGGCCAGGCCGACTCGAGTTGCCCGCGAACGACGATCTGGCGTTCGCGCGGCGCCGCGCGGAATTGCCAGACAAGTTCGCCATCGCCGGCCCGCAGGCAATAGACCCAGCCGTCGGCGCAACCGAATACCACGAGGCCACGGGCGACTGTCGGTGGCGAGTCGATCCGTCCGCCGGCGGTGAAGCGCCAGGTCGGCTTGCCTGTGGCCGCGTGGAGTGCGTGGAGGATGTGGGTGTTCCTGGAGGCGACGAAGACCTTGCCTGCGGCCACGGTCGGGGCAGTGAGGCTTCCGCCGAGCGTGGTCGCCCAGCGCTGGCGAACCGTGGCAGGGACGGCAGTGGGGCTTGCGCCGCTGCGTGCCGGGTCGTGGCGATAGGTCGGCCAGTCGGGGTCGGGGGTCGAGTGACGGGGGTCGAGTGACGAGGGGTGAGGGTCGAGGGGGCGGCCGTAGGCCGGGCCGCGGACAAGGCGCGGCTCGTCCGCCTGGGGGCGAGGCGCGGGGCCGGGCGCGAGGGCCAGGAAGCCGTTGAGTTTGGCCTCGAGGTAGCAGGCGCAGGAGTGGGGCGGCGCGTAGAGCAAGCCGTTGGCAGGCAACGTGCCGAACTGGCAAGTGCCGCGCACCCAGTGGTGCGGGATGGCCACGCCGGTCCGGACGTCTATGAACTCCACTCCGGCCCTGGCGGTGAGGATGTAGCGGCTGGTCGCTCGATTGCGATGGCAGCGGTGGTGTGGCATGCCGATGTTGTAGAACTCCTGGTCGCGCGGTCGCGAGCGCCGCACCTGACCGGTCCTGAGGTCGAGCGCCCGCGTGATGCCGGGGTCCCTGGCGTGGACGAGTTCGCCCGTCCACACCAGGTCATCAACGACCAGGACATCCACCGGTGCATTGAAGACCTCGCGGCAATCGGTCTGCCAGAGGCGTTTCCCGGTGTTGGTGTCGAAGGCGATCAGTTGCCCTTTCGGGGCATTGACCCAACCCATGCCGTAGCGGCGGTTGGGCTCTCTGGCCAGGAGTTCGGGCGTGGCGCGGTCGGCCGAGAGCACGACGCCCTTGTGGACGACCAATGTGGGGGTCGAGAATGGAGGGCGTTTGACAGCCACCGGCCGGTCCGCTCGCCAGAGTTCCTTGCCGCTGCGGGCGTCGAGACAGACGACGTGGGTGTGGTTCTGGAAGAACAGGCGGCCTTCGGCGGCGGCCAGGGTGGTCGGCATGATGGTGCGTGCGACGGCGTCGGCCTTCTCCCAGAGGACCGCGCCGGTCTCGGCCCGGAGTGCGAGGAGCCTGCGGTTCCTCGGCGGCGGGGTGATGCCGCGGCGACGCGCGGCCTCGGCCGCGACCTCGACGGAGCGGTCGCCGACGACGACGTAGAGGATGCCGTCGAGATAGAGCACCTCGGTCGTGCCTTCGGTTTGGGGGTAGGTCATGAGCGTCTCGCCGGTCGCGGCGTCGAGCATCACGAGGGGCCTGCCATAGCCGAGTGTGGTGAAGACCCTGTCGGCGGTGGCCACGAGCGCTCTTGCGATGTCGGGCGGGCCGTTTCGGAACGGGCGAAGGTGGGCTTCCCAGGGCTCGACCCTGCGCTTCCAGAGAAGCAGGCCGTTGAAGGCGTCGCGCGCGACCAGAAACCACCGCGCGGGCAAGACGACCGAGGCGATGGAGCCTTCGTCCTGGATGGCGAAAATCCGCCCGCCGGCCGACACCACGGCGCTGATGCTCGCCTGGTTCTCGTGGTGTCGCGCGCGTCGCGGCTCGGCGATCCACTGGAAGCGGCGGGGTGGGCCGACCGCCGTGTCGCTCGAGACCGCGTTGTTGCTCGGGTCGTGGAGGAAGTGGGTCCACTCGTCAATGTCGGCCGGTCGCGGCTTTACCATTTTCTTCCCCGCGATCCATGCCACGCCCCCGGGCGCCAGGACCCGCATCACCTCGGCCTTCGGGATGGCGCCGAGAGACTCCGCCACCACGAGGTTGACGAGGTTCTCGGCATAGGGCAGCCGCGAGCCGCGCAGGACCTTGATCGACACGGGGCCGTAGATGCCGAGCGATTGGATGTGGTCGCGAGCCGAGGGGACGTTGGCGGGGTCGGGGTCGAGGCCCTGGACGAGGTAGCGGTTGCTTGCGCGAAGCGCGGCAGTCAGTTTGCCATCGCCGCATCCGATGTGGACTACGAGGCCGCCGTTCACTCCGGCGGCGTGTAGGATGTGGCGTGCAAGGGTGTGGGGTTGGTCGCCTGCGGCGGCAGGTGCCGCGGCGCAGAACACGATAGCAAAGGATAGCAATCTCTCGGCTCGCTTCCTCATTCCGCTCTCCGTTGTTGCTGCCAGGCTATCTTCGTGCGGGACCCGCAGGCCTGGCCAATGGGCCAGGCTGCGACGGCCGCCAGCGAAACTATCCAACAGGCCGGCCCTCGTCAAGGCGTGGTCGTCTTTTTCGGATGTTTGACTGGGCGCGCGGGGGGCGCTATAATCCGCCGATGCTCGTTGTGGACCACCTGACTAAGCGTTTCGGCCACAAGGTGGCCGTGGACGACCTTTGCCTGGAGGTGCGGCGAGGGGAACTTTACGCCTTCCTCGGGCCGAATGGCGCAGGGAAGACTACCACGCTGAAATGCGTCGTGGGCCTCCTGTGGCCAACCGCCGGGCGGATCACCATCGCCGGCCACGACGTCCACGCCGAGCCGCTCGCGGCGAAGCGCCTGCTCAGTTACGTCCCGGACCAGCCGTTCCTCTATGAGAAACTCTCCGGCACCGAGTTTCTCTACTTCGTCGGGCGGCTCTACGGCCTGGAGCGGCGCGAGTGTGTGGAGCGGGCGGGGCGGCTCCTGGAGATGTTCGAGGCGAAGGAGTGGGCCGACGAGCTCGCCGAGAACTACTCCCACGGAATGAGGCAGAAGATCGTGTTCTGCGCGGCACTCCTCCACGACCCGAGGCTCATCGTCATTGACGAGCCGATGGTGGGCCTGGACCCCCGGAGCGCCAGGCTGGTCAAGTCGGTCCTGCGCGAGCGGGTGGCCGAGGGCTGCGCCGTGTTGATGTCCACCCACACCCTCTCTGTGGCCGAGGAACTGGCGGACCGCATCGGGATAATCCACGAGGGCCGCCTGATCGCGGAGGGCACCCACGCCGAACTCCAGGCCCGCGCCGCCACCAGCGACCGCCTGGAGGACATCTTCCTGGAGTTGACCACCCAGGGCGAGGCGTCCTGAGTTCACCGGGAGCGAGGCTTTGGCCGCTTATCCCCTCGAGACCCGCGAGCGCATCGAGGAGATGCTCAGGCCCCTCTTCGAGGATTGCCACATCGTGGACTTCCGGGCCGGGACGGTCTTCCGCGGCCCGACCAGCCACTACTGCAACGTCCACCGCCGCGAGGTGGAGCGTGGGCTGCGGCGGCTCCCGGGCGCCTACTGCTTCGAGAAACTCGACGGCCGAACCTACCTGACCTACACCCTCCCGGCGCCCGGCGCGCATCGGGTCAGCGTCCCGCTTCACATCCTCCTGTTCGTGGCCACGGTGTTGACCACGCTGGTGGCGGGGGCATCGTGGCGCTTCGACAGGTTCCTGGTCGAACTGGCGGGGAGCATCACCGGTGCGTCGGGCGGCCAGCCGCTGGGCGACCTGCTCCACTCCCTGGTGGTCGAGGGCGGGATGTTCTCGCTGGCCATCATCCTGATCCTGGGCACCCACGAGTGTGGCCACTACCTGATGGCCCGCCGCTACGGCATGCTGGTCACCCCGCCGTTTTTCCTGCCGGCTCCCATCCCCCCGATCGGCACCTTCGGGGCGGTGATTCGGATGCGCAGCCCCATGATGCACCGCCGGGCGTTGATGGACATCGGGGTCGCTGGCCCGCTGGCCGGCCTCGCGGTGGCGTTGCCGTTCTTGACCTACGGCCTCGCGCATGCGAAATTCATGATCGTCCGCTACTGGGAGCCTGGCGGGGGCCTCCACTTCGGCCATTCGCTCCTGACCTGGGGCCTGAGCCGCCTGTTGGTGGGGACGCCGCCGCCGGGATACGCCGTGGACTGGCTGTCGCATCCGTTTGCCTGGGCGGGGTGGATCGGGATGTTGGTCACGTCGTTGAACCTGATGCCCGTCGGTCAGCTCGATGGCAGCCACGTGGCCTACGCCCTGGTGGGTCGGCGCCAGCGCCTCGTGGCCTGGTTCTTCATCGGCGCGCTGCTCGCGCTCGCAAGGCAGTGGCCCGGTTGGATTTTCTGGACCGTCCTGATGGTGTTCCTTGTGCGGGTGAGCCATCCGCCGGTCGTCCTCGAACGCGTCGCCCTCGGTCCCGGGCGCAGGCTCCTGGGCTGGGCGATGGTCGTGCTCCTCTTGCTGTTGTTTCTCCCGGCGCCGGTTCGCGGGGTCTTCTGAAGGAGGCGAGCGACGATGGAGAGGGTGAACGAGAACGACAAGGAATATCGCCACGGGGACCACGGCCCGAAATACCTTTTCCGCGGGCCGAGGATCGACTGGGGCGTCCTGCGCTTCCTCCCGGGCCAGGAACTCGGCACACACTACCACGAGAAGGTCGAGGAGACCTTCTACTTCACCCGCGGCACCCCGAAGGTCGTGGTCAACGGCCAGGAGTACCGCGCGCGGGTCGGCGACGCATTCCGCATGGACCCCGGCGACGTCCACAACATCGTCAACGACACCGACGGCCCCGTGGACGCGGTTTTCATCAAGAGCGACTACCTGCCCGACGACAAGGTCAATGCCTGAAACGAGAGGGGGCGAGGGACCACGACCGTCAGCCCATCGAAACTCCGTAGGCTCGTCTTCCTCGACCTCGAGACGACCGGCCTCGACCCCGCGACCAACGAGATCATCGAGTTCGGCGCGCTGCGGGTCGTGGACGGGGAGGTGGAGGAGGAGTTTTCGCTCCTGGCCAATCCGGGCCGGCCGCTCCCGCTGGCGACGACCCGCCTGACCGGGATAACCGACCGGGACCTGCGCCACCAGCCCTCGAGCCGCGCGGCGCTCGCCCAGTTCCTCGACTTCGTCGGCGGCGACGTGGTCGTCGCCCACAACGCCGAGTTCGACTGCTCGTTCCTGCGCCAGAAGAGCGATGGCTTCTTCCAGAACAGCGTCATTGACACCCTGGAGCTCAGCCGCATCCTCTTCCCGACCCTCGAGCACCACGATCTCGACACCCTCGCCGGCGCGCTCGGCCTCGAGGCCGGCGAGCGCCACAGGGCGCTCGACGATTGCCGCCTGGTCGTCGCGCTCTGGCGAAGGCTCCTCGAGCGCATCGAGGCCCTCCCCCTCGAGGTTGTAAGCGCGTTGGCCACGGTGGCCGGGCAGACGTTCTGGCCCGCCCGTCACCTCTTCGTCGAGGCCGAAGCGCGCAGGATCAAAACGGCCTTCGACGTGGCGCAGATCGACGTCCGGAAAGTCCTCGCCGACAACTCCGATCTCCTCGCCCGAGCGCGCGAGGCCAGGGCAAAGGACGACCCCACCGACCGCCCGCCACCAGAGAAACTCGACATCGAGGAACTCAAGGCCATCTTCGGGCCTGGCGGCCTCTTCCAGGCCAGGATCCCCGCCTACGAGGTCCGTCCTCAACAGGTCCGCATGGTCGAACTGGTCGCCACGGCCTTCAACGAGGGCCGCCACCTCCTTGTCGAGGCGGGCACGGGCGTCGGAAAGTCCATGGCCTACCTTGTCCCCGCCATCTTCTGGTCGAAGCAAAATGGCGACAAGGTGGTCGTCTCGACCAACACGAAGAACCTCCAGGAACAACTCTTCTTCAAGGACCTCCCGCTCCTGCGCGAAGTTCTCGGAGTGGAGTTCGAGGCGGCCATGATCAAGGGGAGGAAGAACTACCTGTGCGTGCGCAAACTCCTCTATCTCCTCGAGGAGGCCGAGCGCGAACTGGGCGAGGAGGAACGGGTCGCCCTCCTGGCGGTTCTGGTCTGGGCGGCCGAGACGGAAACCGGCGACGTGGCCGAGAACACCGGCTTCCTGGCCTTCCGCCAGCGCGAGTTGTGGGGGAAACTGTGCTCTGCCGCCGAGGAGTGTCCGGGGCCGGGGTGTGCCGAGCGGCGAAGGTGTTTCCTCGCCAGGGCGCGGGCGCTGGCCATGCTGGCCGACATCGTGGTGGCCAACCACGCGGTGGTCTTCTCGGAACTGGCAGCCGACGCCGCCAGCGTCGTCCTGCCCCGCCACGACCACCTGGTCTTCGACGAGGCCCACAACCTCGAGGACGCCGCCACCGACCACCTCGGCTGCCAGGTGGATTGGTGGGAGGTGGCGCGCTTCACCCGGCGGCTCCTCCGCAAGCAGAGGCGAGGCCCGGAGCGGGGGTTGCTGCCCAGTCTTCGCTACCGTCTCAAGCGCGGACGCGAGCGCCACCTGACCGACGCCGAGAAACACCTCGACGGCCTGATCGTCCGCTCCAACGGCGCAGTGCGGGAGGTCGAGGACAGGCTCGAGGCCTTCCTCCAGAGCCTGGCGGTGGTGTGTCCCGAAGGGGCGCGTGAGAGCGTGCGCTACGAGCGCGAGAGCCGCGACCCCCAACTGTGGGCAGTCGTCGAGCAAGAGAAAAAGAACCTCGTGTCGGCCATCGGCCGCCTCCGCAAGGACCTCGACCACATCATCGAGGCCCTCGAGGCCGTCGAGGACCGCGATTTCGCCCACCGCGCCGAGTCGATCTGTGACCTGAAGGGCGTTCGCGAAGGACTGGCAGCCGTCGAGGAGACGCTCGACTTCCTCATCGAGGCCAAGGACGAGGGCTACGTCTATTGGGTCGAGCGCTACGGCCGACGGGCCGCCCAACGGCGCATCGCCGCCGCGCCCATCCGGGTCGGGCCGATGCTCAAGGAACGCCTCTACGAGCGTAAGGACACTATCGTCTTCACCTCGGCCACGCTCTCGGCCGCGGGGAGTTTCGAGTTCCTCAAGGACCGGATCGGCCTCGACCAGGTCGAACCCGCCAAACTCATCGAGGAAGACGTCGGCTCGCCTTTCGACTACGACCGCCAGATGCTCGTGTGCATCCCGTCCTACATCCCCGAGCCCGGCGGCGAGGACGACAGTGGTTACCTGGCCGAGGCGGGCAAGGCGCTCCTGGACATTTTCCGCGCCAGCCAGGGACGCGGCCTCGGCCTCTTCACCTCATACTACATGCTCAACCTGTCGTATCCCAAACTCAAGACGGTCCTGGAGGCCGAGGGCATCGTGGTCCTCGGCCAGGGCTTCGATGGCGAGCGGCGGGCCATAACGCGGATGTTCCGCCGCGACACCCACTCGGTCCTCCTGGGCACGGATAGTTTCTGGGAGGGCGTGGACGTTCCCGGCGAGGCGCTCAGTTGCCTGGTCATCGTCAGGTTGCCCTTCGCGGTCCACACCGCGCCCATTGTCCAGGCCCGATGCGAGGAAGTCGAGGAGCGTGGGATGAGCGCCTTCCTCCACTACACACTCCCCAGCGCCGTGATCCGATTCAAGCAGGGCTCGGGGCGGCTCATCAGGACCAGGAACGACTTCGGGGTGGTCGTCGTCCTCGACCGCAGGGTGCTCTCGCGCAACTACGGCCGCCACTTCCTGCGCTCGCTGCCCACCACCTACCGCACCTGCCGCACGCCGCGGCACCTGGCCGACATGGTTCGCGCCTTCCTGGCCTCGCGACTAAAGCGCCAGCCCGCCCGCGAACGCAGGCATCGGTGATGGACTGCGGCGCCTACTGCTTGCTGATCAGGTTCCGTCGTCGCCAGAGGCTGCGGGTCGGCCGGCTGGGGGTCTTTGATTTTCCGGCCGGGTTCTACGTATACTGCGGCAGCGCGCTCGGAGGCCTGGCCGCAAGGCTCCGCCGCCACGTGCGGAAGGCCAAGCGCCTCCACTGGCACATTGACTACCTCCTGGCCTCCCCCGCGGCGGAGATCGTCGAGACCCGGACCTATCCCTCCGAGCGGCGGTTGGAGTGTGTGTTGGCGAGGGCCGTGCTCGCCGCCCCGGGCGCCAGGGTGGTGGCGCCGGGCTTCGGCTCGAGCGACTGCCGGGCGGGATGCCCCGCCCACCTCATCTACTTCCCACGAAGGCCGGCGCTACCGGCCCGCGATGGTCTGAAGGGGTTGCCAGATGGACCTGCCGATTGACCTGCGGAGCGACACCGTGACCAGGCCCTCGCCCGCCATGCGAAAGGCCATGGCAGAGGCCGAGGTCGGCGACGACGTCAAGCGCGAGGACCCGACCGTCAACCGCCTCGAGGAGATGTGTGCCGAGCTCTACGGGATGGAGGCCGCCCTCTTCGTCCCCTCCGGCGTC
>CAYYCI010000068.1:0-11450 GCA_964470215.1 uncultured Planctomycetota bacterium | reverse complement strand
CGCCTCGTGGCCGTCAACGGCTATTTCGGCCAGTTCAACATCCTCTCGGTCGATGGCCTCTGGGTGGCCTCGCTGTGCAAGGACAATCGCTACGGGCCCGTCGCCGACAGCACCACCGTGTGGCCGGAGAACTTCTCCGGCCACTTCTTCCGCAACCGCCGCAACGGCAAGGTCTATCTGATCGCGGGCGACACCGATGCCCGAATATGGGAAATCACCGGCCTGGAGACGCTCCGAACCCGCGAGACCTCGTTGAGGATAAGCGAGGAGGACCATCGGCTGGCCCTCGAGGCTGCGGCCCAGCGCCGCGGCCTGCCCACCGCGCTTCCGCCCCTCGTCGTTCGCCGTGAGGTTCGGGTCGTGGTGGATGGTGAGCCGAACGAATGGGAGCTGGCCAGGAAGGGCGCTGTCCTGAAGGTCGGCGCCGAGGAACGCGCCAGGGTCGCACTCGCCCACGACAAGGATAACCTCTACGTGGTCTTCGACGTCGCCGACCCCTCGCCGATGAAAAACTCGGGCAAGGACTTTGCCCTCCTGTTCAAGACCGGCGATGCCTGCGACCTGATGCTCGCCACCGACCCGGCCGCCGACCCCGAGCGCACCGAGCCGGCGCCAGGCGACCTAAGGCTCCTCTTCAGCACCCTGGAGGGCAAGCCCGTGGCCGTCCTCTACCGCCCGGTCCTGCGTGGCGGCAAGGGCAACCCGCGGACCTTCAGTTCGCCGGTTTCGGCTGTGCGCTTCGACCGCGTGGCAATCCTCGAGAATGCGAAGGTGGCGATCAGGCGAGGCAAGGGCCGATACGTCCTCGAGGCTGCCGTGCCGCTCTCGGCGCTCGGCTGGAACCCCGCCGCCACGCCTCTGACCCGCGGCGACGTCGGGGTCATCTTCTCCGACTCCGGCGGCAGCCGCAACGTCCTGCGCCTCTACTACGCCAACCGCGAGACCGCAATAGTCAACGACATCCCGAGCGAGGCACGCCTCACACCCGACAAGTGGGGCATCGTCAAGGTCGAATGACCGGAAAGGGGAATTGACCGGCGTGGCGAGGAGGATTGCTTCACTGCTCGCTCTGTGGCTCCTGGCCCAGGCCACTGCGAGCGCGGCCGCTATCCGCGCGGTTGGCGTCCTGGGAAACAGCGGACGGGCCGGGCCGACCCTCCTGCGCGTCGGCTCCATGCCCCTGGAGCGATGCGCCTCGGGGGTCGCGATTGACGACGACCTGACGCTGTGGGTGAGCGGGGGCGACGCAATCAATCGCATCGGGCTCGATGGCCGCCTCGTCGAGCGTTTCCCTCTGGAGCCGAAAGGCTCGGTGGCTGATAGTTGGGCATTCGCCAGGGTGGGGGGAAAGGTCTTTTTCTTCGGCCGCAAGCCCGACGGCAAGCACGCTCTCTTCTGTCTGCCGATGCGTTCGGGGGCCGCGGCGAAGCCTGTCGAGGTCGAACTGCCGCCACTCGGAAATCCCCACGTGCGCTACGCCCTGGCGCCCCAGCCGCTCGGAGGAAAGTTAGTCCTCGCCGCTCAGCGAGACGGCCGCGACAAGAAAGAGATCGTCGTTTACTTCCTCGACCCCGACAGGCCAGCGCTCGAGGTGGCTTTCGCCGTCCCAGGGGCCTATCCCCAGGGCCTGGCCGTTGACCCGGAGCGGGAGGTGATCCACCTCGGCGGCAATTTCGGCATGTTCGTCGGCGGGGTGACCCACCAGAATGTGTTCGGCATCGCGGCATTCCGCCCCGACGGCACGAAGGCCGACCCCTCGTTTCCGGTGCAATGCATGAAGACCCCGGCCTTGCCGACCCAATTCCGCGGCGTCGTCTCGCTGGCGGGGGGTGCGTTGTGGGACACGGCCTGGTACGGCTTCCTCGCCCGCCTGGACCTCAGGGCTCGGGGCGAGCCGGGGCGCGTGGTCGAGTGGCACCACGAACTCGACTACCCCACCCAGGTCCTCGGCGTTCTCGACCGTGGGCGACGCGAGGCGCCTTCGCGCGTGCCGCTCCTCATTGCCACGCCGATGCCCGACGCGGTCTATTTCGCCGTGTGGATGTCGGAAGGGAAGGAACTGAGGCTCGTGCGGCGGCTTGGCTGCCTGCCGGTGATCTCCAGCCTCGGCCTCTCGCCCGACGGCTGGGTGACCGCCAGCACGGCCAGGACGCAACTGTGGTGGCGGTGGGGCGACCCGTCCGATGCCCCGCCCCGCAAGACCGACATCCACCTGGCCATCACTCCGCTTTTCTTCCGCGGCGAGGAGGCTCTTGCCATCGCGGCACAGTACCACCTCAGGAACCTCGGCCGCATGCCCATCAAGTCCACCGTTTTCTCCCGACGCCTCGGCGGCCGCAACGAAGCGCGGCGGGTCGGGAACGTCCCATTCAACAAGCCGGTCGGCCTCTCCGTCCGCCTCGAGCAAGGCGGCCAATCTGGCACCCTTTTCGTCACCGATGCAGCCACGAGAGCGCTGTGGCGGACCACTCTCTGGCTCGGTAACCTAACCCCGGATGAGAGGCGGTGGCAGAAGGTGGAGATCGAGGGGGCGGAACTGCGCTCGCCCACCGACGTTGCCGCTCTCCTCGATGGTCGGTTGATCGTCGCCGATGGCGGCCGGCTCCTGGGGCTCAGGCCATCGGGAAAGGGCTATGCCGCCGACTGGGAGTTTTCCGCGTGGGGCGACGGACCCGCCGATCGCTTCGGCCCGAGGCTGCGGATGAGCCTCGACGGGCCCTGGCTGGTGGTCTCGGACACCGCCCGCCATCGTCTGCTCTGGTTCGAGTGGCAGACGCGACGCCTCGTCGCGCAGTTCGGCGAGACCGACCGTCCGGGCGCCGACGCTCGTCACCTCGCCGAGCCTACCCAGGTTTGCCTGCGCGGGACGCGCGCCGTCGTGGCCGACAGCGGCAACCAGCGCATCCTCGAGGTCCGCCTGCGGCCGTGAGCGCCTGACCCCGTAGTGGCCGTGGTTTGTGGACACCGAGCCGCAAGGGTATGATGATCGTCTGATGGGATGGGCGAGGAATCGCGCCTTCGCTGGAAGGCCCGGGTTCGCGGTAGAGCCTTTCCTGTCATGTGAGACGCGATGTGAGGCCGAGGCGAAGAGGACGAAGAGCGTGGAACGAGCGATGAACCGAAGGGGCTTCCTGAAGGTGGCTGGGCAGGGCGTTGCGGCCTCTGCGCTTTGCGGGGTTTCGGCAAGGGCGGCGCCGCGGCGGCGCCCGAACATCATCTTCATCCTGGCCGACGACCTGGGCTACGGCGACCTGGGCTGCTACGGACAGAAGAAGATCAAGACCCCGCGCCTCGACCAGATGGCCCGCGAGGGCATCCGCTTTACCGACCACTACGCCGGCTTCACCGTCTGCTCGCCCTCGCGTTGCTCCCTGATGACGGGCAAACACATGGGCCACGCCTCGGTCAGGAGGAACGGCGGACGCCTGAAGGCCACCGACATCACGGTGGCCATGCTCCTCAAGAAAGCCGGCTACAGGACGTGTATGATCGGCAAGTGGGGGCTGGTCGGCCGGCCCGGGCATCCGGGCAGCCCGAACAACAAGGGCTTCGACCACTTCTTCGGCTACGACAACCAGGGCTTCGCCCATTTCTACTACCCCGAGTTCCTCTGGCGCAACGACAAGAAAGTCCTCTACCCCGAAAACCACGACCTCCGCATCAACGGCGAGTACAAGAAGGGCGCGGGAACCTACAGCCACGACGAGTTCACAAACGAGGCCCTCGACTGGATCAGGGAAAACAAAGACCGCCCCTTCTTCCTCTACCTGCCGTTCACGATCCCCCACGCCGAGTTGACCGTGCCGGAGGACTCCCTCGAGCCCTACCTGAAACTCGGTTGGCCGGAGAGGCCGAAGAAGGAAGGCGGCGGCGGGCGCGGCTACGGCAGCCAGTACAAGAAGGGCTACTGCGCCCAGAGCCACCCCAACGCCACCTACGCGGCGATGGTCTCGCGCCTGGACCGCAGCGTTGGACAGATTCTCGACCTTCTCGAGGAGTTGGGTCTGGCCGAGGACACTCTCGTGCTCTTCAGCAGCGACAACGGCCCATCCGGCGAGGGGGGCCAGAGCGTGGAGTTCTTCGACAGCAACGGGCCGCTCAGGGGCGGGAAGCGCAGCCTCTACGAGGGCGGCATCCGCGTGCCGCTGATCGCGCGCTGGCCGGACAGAATCCAGCCCGGGCGCGTGAGCAACCATCCGAGCGCATTCTGGGACTTCCTTCCCACGGCCTGTGAGATCGCGGGCATCGAGCCACCACCAGGCACCGACGGCATCAGTTTCTTGCCGGAACTCCTCGGCGACACACACCGCCAGAAAAAGCACGACTACTTCTACTGGATCTGGGCCATCCGCGTGGGCAAGTGGAAACTCCACACACGCGGCAGGAATCGCTACGCGCTCTACGACCTGGACAGCGACATCGGGGAGAAACACGACCTGGCCGACCGGTTCCCGGATGTCGTCACCCGCTGTAGCAAGTACTTCCAAATCGCCACCCAATAGTAGGAGCAACAGGGCGTGCGCACGAGAAGGCTGCTCGCGGCTTTGGTGTTGGTCGCATCGGCATCGCGGGCCGATGTCACACTGCCGAGGGTCTTCAGTTCCGAGATGGTCCTCCAGAGAGAGACCCAGGCCGCGATCTGGGGTTGGGCCGACCCGGCCGAGGCGGTGACGATCAAGTGCAGTTGGGCCAAGGCGCCCATCCGTCTGAAGGCCGACGCCGAAGGGAAATGGTCGGCGAGGCTTCCGACCGGCAAGGCAGGCGGCCCCCACTCGATCACAATCTCCGCCTCGAACACCATCACCCTCGAGGACGTCCTCTTCGGGGAGGTGTGGCTTTGTTCCGGCCAGTCGAACATGGAGATGCCCGTGGCGCCCGTCTCGAGGGCCTACACCGGCATCAAGGACTGGCAAAAGGAACTAGCCGACGCCAACCACCCCCAGATACGGCTCTTCCAGGTGGGGAACCTCGCCTCCAAGAGGCCGGCTAAGGACGTCCAGCCGGGGGTGAGCGTCTATGGCGTGAGGGTCCCGCCGTGTCGGTGGCAGAAATGCAGCCCCGAGTCTGTCAGGCATTTCAGCGCCACGGGCTATTTCTTCGCCAGGCATCTCCATCGCGAACTCGGCGTGCCGGTGGGCATCATAGACGCCTCGTGGGGCGGCACCGCCATCGAGGTGTGGATCGGGGCCAAACACCTGGCCAGGGCTGGCTTCGGGAATGTCGTCAAGGCCGCCGAGAAAGCGCCCGACAGGCCGAATGCCCAGGGTGTGCCGACAAGGCTCTACAACGGCATGATCGCTCCCCTGATGCCCTTCACCATCAAGGGCGCGATCTGGTATCAGGGCGAGTCGAACAGCAGGAACCCGAAGCCATACAAAAAACTCATGGAGGCCCTGATCGCCGACTGGCGCGAGGGCTTCAAGACCAACTTGTCCTTCTACTACGTCCAACTCGCCCCCTTCGGCTACAGACACAACGCCGCATACCTCCGCGAACAACAACTCAAGGCCCTCTCGGTCGAGAAGACGGGCATGGTGGTGACGATGGACATCGGCAACCTGCGCGACATCCACCCCAAGAACAAGCAGGAGGTCGGCCGCCGCCTTGCTCTCTGGGCGCTCGCGAACGACTATGGCCGGAACATCGTCTATTCCGGCCCGATCTACAAGTCAATGAAGATCGAAGGACGAAAAGTCCGCCTGCGCTTCGACCACGTGGGGAGAGGCCTGACGGCCCTCGGCGGCAGACTCCGAGGATTCGAGGTGGCCGGCGCCGACAAGAAGTTCCACCAGGCCACGGCGACGATAGTCGGCGACGAGGTCGTCGTCTGGTCGCCCGAGGTCGAGGCCCCCGTCGCGGTCCGCTACGCCTTCACCAGCACGGCAACCGCCTCGCTGATGAACAAGGACGGCCTCCCCGCGTCCCCATTCCGAACCGACGATTGGTGAGAACGCTCCCACCCTGGCCGGCGGAACCGTCGCGGTGCTAACATAACAAGGAAGCCCGTGCTTGGCGTCGCGAGAGTCTGGGGCGTGTGGGCTTTGGCACGCTTTTTGCACCGCAATCAATTGCCTGGCGAGAAGGAAAAGAATGTTCCTAGCTGCCTGCCAACTCCGCTCGTTGTTCCAAGCCCCCGCACAGGGCATGCTTTGCGTCCTCTCGGCAAGGGATTCTTTTCCTTCTCGCCTGCATTGGAAACCCACGGTGCACAAAAGCGTGCCAAAGCCCACACGTCCCAGCACGGTGCCAATCGGGGCCTCCTCACATAGGAAAGCATGCCGTGGAGGAAGCGGAGATGAGCGATGACGAGAGAGTGGCGGAAGAGGTTAAGCGGCGCGCCCGGCAGGGGCGGTTGCCGTGCGCCGCAGCGCTCGAACTTGCATCCGAACTGGGCGTGGCGCCCCTGGCCATCGGCCAGGCCGCAAACCGCCTGGGAATCAAGATAACCGATTGCCAACTCGGCTGCTTCGGCCGCGCCAGGAAGGACAAAGCCGCCGAGTGAGTCGCCCGCCGGCGAGGAGAACCCCCAATGGTCGAGTTGCGCCTGGGCCGGAAGGTCGCCCCCAGACGCGAGGTCTTCGCCAACGGACAACTCGTCGTCCGCTCGCGCAAGGGCGTTCGTCCGAACGAGAAGACCCTCCTGGCCGTCCTGCCGCGGGACAGGAAAGGCTCCGCTCTGGTCGTCAACTCGCGGGAGGGGCTCCTCGGGCTAGCTCTCAAGGCGCTCAATCCCGAACTCGACGTCTACTGCCACTTCGACGACGCCTGGGACCTCGAGCAGGCCGACCGCGCGGCTCGCCGCCACCACTCGATCCCCCTCGCGCTCGCCGTGGCCGCCGACCCTCCGCCTGGCCCCTGGGACTTCGTGGTCCTGCCTTTCTCGAAGGACGGCGTGAAGGAACTGTTGCTCGAGCGCCTGGAGTTCGCCCTGGCAGCCTTGAAGCCTGGCGGGCTTCTTTTCGCCGGGACGAACAACCCGCGCGACAAGTTCCTCGGCCAGGCGGTCCGTGACCTCTTTGGCTCGGCGACCCGGCAGCCCGACCCGGAGGGTCGCTTCGGAACGGCCTACATCGCCCGCAAGCCGCGAGGCGCCACGGCCGAGTTCCGCAAGCGCGAACGTTCTTTCACTGTCCGCGAAGGCGACAGGGTCATTTCCTTCGTCTCCCGGCCCGGGGTCTTCTCCCATCGGGGCCTGGACCTCGGCACGCGCGTCCTGCTCGGCAGCCTGGATTTCAGCGGAGCGCGGCGAGTGGCCGACCTGGGCTGCGGAGTGGGGGTCGTGGGCTCAATCGCGGCATTGCGCTCGCCCGGGGCGCGAGTCACCCTGGTCGACTCATACGCTCGCGCCGTGGATTGCGCCCAGCGGAACGTCCAGGCGCTCGGCCTCGCCGATCGCGCGGAAGTCCTCCTGACCGCCAGGACCGACCGCGACCTGAGGCCCGGCTACGACCTGGTGGTCTCGAACCCACCGTATTACAGCAACGACCGCATCTGCGAGATGTTCGCCGCCACGGCCGCCAGGGTGCTCGTCCCGGGCGGTCGTCTTGCGATGGTCGCGAAGGGCCGCCAGTGGCTCGAGCGGATAATCGGCCGCCACTTCGCCAGGCGCCAGGCGGTCGAGAGCAAGGGCTACTGGGTGGTCTCCGCTGTCAAGGACTAGCCGCCCAGTCAAACCCGCCTTTCAGCCTCGCCACCAGGCGGTGCCTCGAGCGACCGCGGGAGAGCGAAGCGACGGAGTTTCCCGCCGCCTGTTGGCGAGGCCTCGAGGGGGACATGAGCCGCCATGCGTCCTCTTTTTCTCTCCGGCCGGTTCTTCGTTGACTTGACGCGGCGAACGCCATACATTATCCGCCAGGCCCTCAGGGCCCATAGGGGATGGAGAAACCAATGGAAAGAGGGGCTGACGAGGCGACCTTGAAGTTGCCGCTGACGCGTTTTCTGGGGGGTCTGCGCGAGCTTCCCGACCCGCCGCCATTGCCCGAGGCCACGTGGTACGAGGCCGAGGAGGTGGGCGACGGGCTCGAGTTCACTTTCCCACCGGGAACTCTGGCCGGCAAGCGCTATCTGACCGCCGACCTCCTGCTCGATGGCAACCAGTTGGCCGTCTTCGTCCTGGAACTCCAGGAGGGCGAGGACGGCCCGACCTTCCGCCTCCACCACGGGCTGCTCAATCAGTGTCAGGCGCGGATTCGCCTGCCGCTCTCGGCCACCGACCAGAACCGCTGGCTCCTGCCGCGCGAGGGGGCGTGGCTCAAGCCCATCTGCTCGGGCGACCGGGTGGATGTCGCGCGCGTGGACCGCATCCGTTACAAACTCCTGCGAAAGGGCACGGGGAACGTCCGCTGGGCAATGACGCTCCTGGTGGCCCTCGAGCATCAGCCGCTGGCGATAGGCGAGCCGCTGTTGCCGAAGGGGCCGCTCCTGGACGAATTGGGCCAGAGCACCCTCCACGACTGGCCCCAGAAGACCCGCTCGGTGGAGGTGATGGTTTCGCGCCTTCGAGCGCAACTCGACGCGGGGCCCAGGCACCGCTGGCCCCACACCTTCTCGAGATGGGGCGGGTGGCGCCAGCGCGAGTCCCCGCCGTCGGACTTCTTCCGCGTCCACCACGACGGCAGCCGCTGGTGGCTCGTGGCGCCCGACGGCCGTCCCTTCTGGTCGGCCGGGCTGGACTGCGTTCGCTCGAACATCCAGACCTACTACGAGGGCCTGGAGAGCGCCCTGGCGTGGCTGCCGCCGCGCGACGGGGAGTTTGCCGACGCCCACGCCGAGGGGAGTTTCAACCACCTGGCGGCCAACTTCATCCGGGCCTTCGGCCCGCAGGACTGGCATAAGCGCTGGGCAACAATCGCGCTCGGCGAACTCCGCCGCATCGGCTTCAACACCATGGGCAATTGGTCCGAGTGGGAGGTCGCGAGCAGGGCGCGGTTCCCATATGTCCGCCCGATGAGCTTTCGTCCCTCGCGGGTGAAGACGGTTTTTCGCGATTTCCCCGACGTTTTCGACCGGGCGTTCGCCCGCGACGCTGCCGCCTACGCGCGGCAACTCGCCCCGACGGTCGAGGACCCGGCGCTGGTGGGCTACTTCTTGATGAACGAGCCGAACTGGGGCTTCGCCTCGCTCACACCGGCCGAGGGCATGCTGCTCAACACCCCCGAGTGTGCCACGCGCGAGGCCCTGGCCCGCTTCCTGCGCGAGCGCTATCCCGACGACCAGGCGCTGTGCCGGGCCTGGGGTGTCGAGACCACGATCGAGGAGGTCGCGCGTGGGCCGTGGCGCCATCCGCTGAACGCCCAGGCGAAGAGCGACCTCGAGGCATTCAGCGCCGTGATGGTCGAGCGCTTCTTCAAGACCCTCTCGGAGGCCTGCCGCGCGGTTGACCCGAACCACCTGAACCTGGGCGCGCGCTACCACACCGTGCCGCCGCCGTGGGCGCTGGCCGGCATGCGCTGCTTCGATGTCTTCAGCATCAATTGCTACCGCGAGCGTGTGCCCGACGAGTTCGGCGAGAAGATAGTGCCGGTCGTGGGGCGGCCGGTGCTGATCGGCGAGTGGCATTTCGGAGCGCTCGATGTCGGGCTGCCCGCCAGCGGGATCGGCCACGTCCCGTCACAGGCCGACAGGGGGAAAGCCTACCGCGTCTACCTCGAGGACGCGGCGGCCAAGCCCTGGTGCGTGGGCGTCCATTATTTTACAATGTACGACCAGTCGGCCCTCGGCCGCGGCGACGGCGAGAACTACAACATCGGATTCTTCGACGTCTGCCACCGCCCCTACGAACAACTCGCCCACGCCGCACGCGAGAGCCACGAGCGGCTCTACCAGGTGGCCGCCTGGCTCGAGGAACCCTTTGACGACGAGCCCCCGTACCTCCCGAAGTTGTTCAATTGAGGAGATTGGCAATGGCGAGAGTGGCGTTGATGTCGCTGCTGGTCGGAGCGTTTTTCGCCTCGGCGCAGTCGGCGGAGCAAGGCGGCTGGATCGAATTGATCAAAGGCACCGGCCTGGAGGGCTGGCGCAAGCCCACCGCCGAATGGATCAACGTCGGCGACGCCTACGCGGACCCTCAGAATCCCAGGCGCCTGGCCACAAGGCCGGGCAGCGGGGTGCTCGTCAACGGCAGGCGCGGCCGCACCCGCGACCTCTTCACGGAACTCGAACACGGCGATTGCGAGGCGCACATCGAGTTCATGGTCCCGAAAGGCTCGAACTCCGGCGTTTACTTCATGGGCCGCTACGAGGTCCAGATTCTCGATAGTTATGGGAAGAAGAAGGTGACGTTCGGGGATTGCGGCGGCATCTACCAGCGGTGGGACCCCAAGCGCCGGCCCCACGGCTACGAGGGCCATCCGCCCCGCGTCAACGCCAGCAAGGCGCCGGGAGAGTGGCAGACCTTCGACGTGGTCTTCCGGGCGCCGCGCTTCGACGCCAACGGGAAGAAGATCGCCAACGCGAAGTTCGTCAAGGTCGTCCACAACGGCGTGGTGGTCCACGAGAACGTCGAGGTTACGGGCCCCACTCGCGCCGCGGCGTTCCGGGACGAAAAGCCCACCGGGCCGCTGATGTTCCAGGGCGACCACGGCCCCGTGGCATATCGCAACCTGCGAATCCGAATGATCGATCTGTCGAAGGGGGAGAAGTGACAGCCCCGAGGGGGCAGGAGGGAGGGCTCCCCAGGGTCACCGCGTTCGTGCTCACCAGAGTCTAGGTCGGGAGACTCCGGGAGATCATCGAGGCGCTCTTGGCCCTCGACGGCATCGCCGAGGTCTATTCGGTTGCGGGGGAATACGACCTGGTGATCGTCATCGCCGCGCGGACCCACCGCGACCCGGCGCGCCTCGTGACCGAACACATGGTCCACATCGAGGGCATACTTCGGACCAAGAGCCTCGTGGCCTTCAAGACCCATAGCCGCTTCGACCTCCCGAAACTCTTCGGCCTCGAACAAGAGGAACAGTGAGCATGGCCCCGACCCTCCGCTCGCGCTTCCGCGGCTGCATCGCAGGCTCGTGGGTTGGCTCGGCGATGGGCGCCGCAGGCGAGGGATGGCCGCAGGCGACCACTTCGCTTAGGCCGCGAAGAAGCCCCCGGTGGGGGGCGTGCCGATGACCCCCGCGGCGCCTCTCCGGTTTTGCCGGCGGGCCGTCTCGGCCCGGTGGGAAAGTTCCAAATCCCAAATCACAAGTTCCAAAGAAGGACCGAATCCCACGCTCCAAATTGCAGACGGCCCCGCTCTCGGTGCCAGGTGCCCTTCGGGGTTTGGTTCTTGGAATTTCGTGTTTGGTGCTTGTTTGTGACTTGGTGCTTGGCTTTTGGGATTTTGCTGCGACGACGCGGGGCGAGGCGTCCTCCGTGGGTTCTGTCCGAGGCCAAGGCCACAGGCGCTTCAAGCGTCCGGTCGGGCGAGAAGCGTCCTGAGCGCGCGGTAGTTGACCTTTCCTGTGCCCAGG